>JANMRJ010000574.1:0-14631 GCA_031370985.1 Acidimicrobiales bacterium | reverse complement strand
ATGGGCGACCTCTTCGTGGCCGCTGACAAGCTCCAGCACGACCCGACCGACGCCAGGATGGTCGCCGACGCCCTTGAGGCCGAGATCGTGGTGGCCGATTCCCCGCCCCCCTATGGCGTCGAACGCCCGGTGTGGCGGCGGATCCAGGCGCTGGCTGCCACCTTGGCCGGCGGCCTGCAGGACGCGGCGGACGATGAGACGGTGGCCGCAGACGCCCGGGCGCTGCGTGAGTACCTGCGCGACCTGGTGTAGCCCGCCTCGATGTTGCTGGCCGAGATCGAGATCCGTCATTCGCGCGCCGTCGCACCGACGCGCCGGGTGGCCCTCGGGCCGCACTGGCTCCCCACGGAGCCGGCGCCGGGCTACGGCGGGATCCTGCTGGGGGGCATCGTCGCCGCTCACATGGCCGACATCGACCAGGAGTTCCGCGATGAGTTCCTGACCCTGGTCGATGACCTAGAGGCCGGCAGGCGCATTGCTCAGCCCCGGCTGCACCACCGGTTCCAGGTCGATGTCGTCGGCCTCGACCGCAGCCGCCACAAGCTGGTCGGCCACCCCGGCGACGACCTCTTCGGCGACGTGCATTTTGAGTTGGAAGGCGACGGCCGTGCCGTCCCCCAAGTCCTCGGCGCCGCCTACGCCGCAGCGCGACTGCACCCCGACGCCCAGCCAGGGGTGTACGCCGCCATCCGCAAGGCTGTCGCCTGGGAGGACGGCGCCGGCCCGCAGCTCGTCAGGTTCCTGACCGACATGACCAACGTCGGGCCGACATGGTGGCGCCGGTTCTCGACCGACGAGCGGTGGGCCCTGGAGGTCCTCGGGTTCGGGCCGAACGAGGGCCAACCGGGGCGCGACGAGGTGCAACAGCGCTTTCGCAGCCTGCTGCGAGAGTCGCACCCCGACCACGGCGCCGAGCACCAGGGGGCGGGCCAGCGCATCCTGGAGCTGACCGAAGCCCGCCGTATCCTCCTGCCATGAGCCCACCCGCCGGTGCCGGCGGCCCCGAGGGCCGGCGAGCGCAGCGACCAGGTGACACAGTGAGCGGCCGAGCTTTGCTGCTCACCCCCGGCGCCAGCGCCACCCGCGACTCCTCCGCCCTCGTGGCCATCGACCAGGCCTTGGCCGCCGAGGGTGTCGAGGTGGAACGGATCGACTTGCCGGGGTCGCGGCCCTCTCCGAGGGTCAGCCACGCCATCGCCGGCGGGGCCGCCGCGGTGGCGGCACGGGCCGGGGTGGGCGCCGACCGGGTCGTCCTCGGGGGCCGGTCCTTCGGGGGGCGCATGTGCTCGGTGGCCGTGGCCGACGGGTTGCCGGCGTTGGGCCTTGTTCTCATCAGCTACCCGCTCCACCCGCCCGGTCGCCCCGAGCAGCTCAGGGTCGAGCACCTGCCGCGGCTCGACGTGGCGTGCCTGTTCGTCTCCGGCACCCGCGATGCCTTCGCCACGCCGGCCGAGCTGGAGACGGCCACCGCGGCCATCGGCGGCGAGGTCACCCACGTGTGGATCGCCGGCGGCGGGCACGGGCTGGCGGGCAAGGACGGGCCGGTCGCGGCCGCGGTCAGGGACTGGGTGACCGGTCTTCCGGGTTGATCTCCTCCAGCTCGAGGCCGGCGGTCTCCGGGTAGGCGGCCAGGACCAGCACTGCGAGCAGGAGCGGCCCGACGGACAGTACCGACATGGCCGGGCCGATACGCCCAAACCGGTCGGCCAGTACGCCGCACAGGATCAGGCCGGCGGCGCTGCCGAACAGCGAGGTCACCGCCACCAGGCCGTTGGCCCGGCCTCGCAGCCCGGTGGGGAACAGCTCGGGGCCGTAGACGCCGAGGGCGGGGATGGCGGCCGCCGAGATGACCGTGCCGACGGTGGCGACCGACCACATGGCCCAGCCCGAGGAGTAGAAGTAGCCGAGGGTGCAGATGGTGCCCACGAACAGGGCGACCGCGGCGACGACCCGCCGGCCTTTCACGTCGGCGATGCGGCCGCCGGCGACGATCCCAATGACGGCCGGCGTCCCGATGATGACCGAGAACAGGCCGATCCGCCCGCCGCTGAAGCCCCGCTCGTCCCGCAGGAACTGGTTGCCGAACTGCGAGCTGGGGGCGACGAAGAGGTTGACGAGCACACCCGAGGCGGCCAGGAGCAGCAGGCGCCCGCCGTGGCCGGCCATGGCGCCGGGCACGTGGGGGGCGACGAACCGGCGGCTCTCGGGCAGGCGCCGGCGGACGGCGCCGGCGATGGGCAGGGCCAGCAGCGGGACGATGTACAGGAGCCTCCACCCCCGGCTACCGATATCGGCCAGACGGAGGGCGATAACGCACACGCCGGCGCCCAGCCCGCTCGACATGGCCAGCAGGCTGACTGCGTACGCCCGCGAGCCGGCGGGCATTTCCTCGGCGGCGACGATCGTCACCAGGAGCAGGATCGACGTGGAAAAGGCCCGTGCCAGCATCTGGCTGACTGTCAACCAGGGCAACGACGGGGCCAGGGCGCCGGTTACTGCCAGCAGGGAGCCGGCCGTCGTGGCCCACAGGATGACCACCTTCCGGCCCCGCCGGTCGGCCTGGATCATCACCAGCAGGGCCACGATGCCGCCGACGCGCACCACGCTGCCGGCCACGCCGAGCGCCGAGTTGCCGACGCCGAACTCGTCGCCGGCGAAGGGGATGGTCTGGGTGAACAGGGTGTTCAGGTAGCCGGAGGCGAGGGTGAGCAGGGCCAGGGTGCCGAGGACCGAGGCGCCCCGGGCGTCGAGGCGGGCCGGCGGCGCCCACCATGGCGCCCGCCCGGTGCCGGGCCGGCGGAGGGCCCGCTTGAAGGGCAGCACGAACAGGAAGCCGAAGTAGGGGACGGCGAGGCGGAAGTCGACCGTCTGGGTGACCACCACCGGCTGGTCCGGCACCGGGCCCCGGACTACGTCGACCGTTCGCCGGTACGACACCACCGGGCCCAATTCGGCCTCGAAGGTCCCGTCGCCGAGGTCTTTTTCCAGAAGAAGATCGGTACGGGGACGCAGGATCCGGGCCAGCCCGGCGGTGTCGGTCTCCGATCGCACGACGACACGGGCCACGGCGGACCGAAGCTACACGCGGGAAGAAGTGACGCCCAGGCGGGGTTGTAGCCTTACGGAATGACCATGCAGGAGCAGTTGCTGGAGGCCATCGAGATCATCCGCCCCGCGTTGCAGGCCGATGGGGGCGACATGAACTTCGTGGGTGTCGACGAGGCGACCGGCCGCGTCGAGATCGAGCTGGTCGGCGCCTGCGGCAGCTGCCCGGCGTCGACCATGACCCTCAAGGCCGGCATCGAGCGCATCCTGAAGGACCGCGTGCCGGGTGTCACCGAGATCGTCGCCGTCGGCACCGAGGACGCTCTGATGGACATCGGCCACCACTAGCTTCCTAGACTAGGTTCCCGTCGCCAGCTCCCAGACGAGCGGCTTCGCTGCCCATGCCCACAGCCTGCGCCGTCGGCGATGGTCGCCCGGGTACGGTTTCGGCACCCCTCTCCGACGGGCGCTGGCGATTTCGGACTGACCATCGTGACGCAAGCCCCTGGCCAGATCGCGGAACCTACGGCGCGGGCGCGGTATGGACCGCCCAGGCCACCCGGCCCAGCTCGGCGAAGGTGGTGAGGTCGGGGTGGGCCGGCACGATCCGGACGGTAAAGCCGTAGCGGCCGGCCCGCTCGCACTTGAACGCGACATCGTACTGGTGGCCGGCACCGGCCGGTCCGGCAACGAGCGTCATCGACACGATCGACGGCTCGATCAGCTCGTCGGTGGCGCCGACGGCCCCGTGGACGAGCTGGACATCGATGTCGGCCGGCCCCAGCGGGCCCAGGTCGACCGCGGCGGACACCTGGCGCTCCTGGCCCAGGTCGAGCGGCAGCCCGTCACTGACCACGTCGACCACGGCCACCTCCGACCATCCGGCGACGACGCGGTGCTTCCAGGCGGCGAGGGCCTTGGCCCGCTCGTGGCCGGCGCCGGACATGATGTCGGCCGCGGCCGCCGCCGGCTCGTACATCTCCGTCACGTAGTCGCGCACCATGCGGCTGGCCGAAACCTCGGGGCCGAGGGTGCGCAGCGAGTGGCGGACCCGCTGCAGCCATCGCTGGGGCGGCCGACCCGGCGCCCGCTCGTAGAAGAGGGGGACGATCTGGCGCTCCAGCAGGTCGAAGAGGCTTGACGCCTCGGCCTGGTCACGCCGGCCCAGGTCTTCCCAGCCCTCGGTGGACGCGATGGCCCAGCCGTTCTCGCCGTCGAAGTACTCGTCCCACCAGCCGTCACGGATGGAGCAGTTGAGGACGCCGTTGAGCGCAGCCTTCTCTCCGCTGGTGCCGCACGCCTCGAGCGGTCGCCGGGGCGTGTTCAGCCAGACATCACATCCCTGCAGGAGCATCCGGGCCAGCGCCATGTCGTAGTCCTCGATGAACGCCACCCGGTGGCGGACATCCTCCTGGCGCGACCACTGCACCACCTGGCGGATGAGGTCCTTGCCCAGGTCGTCGGCGGGGTGGGCCTTGCCGGCGAAGAGCAGCTGGACCGGGCGCTCGGTGTCGAGCAGGAGCCGCTTGAGGCGGTCGCTCTGCGACAGCAGCAGGGTGGCCCGCTTGTAGGGGGCGAACCGGCGAGCGAAACCTATGGTCAGGGCGTTGGGGTCGAAGGCCTCGTCGCACCAGGCCGCGTCGGGTTCGGACACGCCCCTGGCGATGGCGGATTCGTGCAGGCGCCGGCGCACGTAGGCCACCAGGCGCTCGCGGGGCTGCTGGCGGGCTCGCCACAGCTCGTCGTCATTGGCGTCGGTGATGCGGGCCCAGCGGTCGGGGCCGGCCTGGGCCCATTCGGGGAGGACATGGCGGTCGAACAGGTCGCTCATCTCCGGCGACACCCAGGTCCGGGCGTGCACACCATTCGTCACCGACCGGATGGGCAGTTCCTCGACGGGCACGCCAGGCCACACCGGGGCGAAGATCTGGCGGCTGACCGCGCCGTGCAGCTTGGAGACGCCGTTGGCCGAGGCGGCCAGGCGCAGGCCCATCACCGCCATATTGAACGGCGCGTCGGCGGACTCTCCCGGCTGGTGGCCGAGGGCCATGACCTGATCGAAGGTCACGCCGCACCCCTCCGCCCACGCCTTGAAGTACTTCTCCATGAGGTGGCGGGGGAAGCGGTCCATGCCGGCGGGTACAGGGGTGTGGGTGGTGAACACCGTGCCGGCCCGGACGGCCTCGATGGCCTCGCCGAATTCGAGCCCGTCGTCGACGATGGCCCGCCGCACCCGCTCGAGACCGAGGAATCCGGCGTGCCCCTCGTTGGAGTGGAAGACCTGCGGGTCGTGGCCCAGGAGGTCCAAGGCCCGGACCCCGCCGACGCCGAGGAGGATCTCCTGGCGCAGGCGGTGCTCGCTGTCGCCGCCGTAGAGGCGGTCGGTCACGATGCGGCAGTCGTCCTCGTTCTCCTCGACATCGGCGTCGAGCAGGTAGAGGGGCACCCGACCGACGCTCGCCAACCAGATGCGGGCGACCAGTTCCTTGCCGGCCAGGTCGATGTGCACCCGCAGGCCTTCAATGGCGGTGAGGGCCATAACGTGAGGGTCGAGGCCGACGTAGCGCTCCTTCTGCCACCCGTCGGGCTCCAGTTCCTGGCGGAAGTATCCCTGGTGGTAGAAGAGGCCGACTCCGGTGAGAGGGACGCCGAGGGCGCTGGCCGCCTTGAGGTGGTCGCCGGCCAGGACCCCGAGGCCGCCCGAGTACTGCGGCAACGCCTCGGCAATGCCGAACTCCGGCGAGAAGTAGGCGACCGAGCGCAGCGGGCTCCCATCCGCGCTCGGGTGCCCGCTCTGGGCCTGGCGCCCCTGGAACCAGCGGTCGGCCTCAATATCGCGCCGGAGGTCGTCGTGCACATCCTCCATGAACGTCAGGAAGGCGCGGTCGGCCACCAGCGACTCGAGCCGCGGCCGGTCGACGACGGCGAGAAGCCGGATCGGGTCGTGACCGCTGGCCTGCCACATGTCGGGCTCGACCCAACGGAAGAGATCCTGGGTCCGGTCGTCCCACGACCAGCGGAGGTTCATGGCCAGGTCCTGGAGGGGCGCAAGCCGCTCCGGGAGCCGGGGCTGGACGGTGAAGCTGCGGAGTGCCCTCATCAAGGCGAAACGGTAGCGGTTGGACGGCTCTACCTTCGAAGGCCCCCTCGAAGTGTGACAGCGAAGCGAAAGACGGGTACACACTCGGTGTGATCGGTCGTATCGTCATTGATGAGCCGCGCCCGCGCACGCCGGGAGGGCACCCGGCCAAGGCGGTGATCGGCGAGACCGTGCGGATCTCCGCCGACATCTACCGCGACGGCCACGACATCCTCGCCGCCCGCGTGCAGTGGAGGCCGGCGGGAGAAGACACGTGGCGAGACGCGCCAATGGAGGAGATCAACAACGACCGCTGGGAGGCGGTCGTGGGGCCGGCGGCACTCGGATTACACGAATATTTCATCGAGGCCTGGACGGACCGGCTGGCCACGCTGGCCCATGACATCGAGGTCAAGGAAGCCGCTGGCGAGCCAGTCGATGTCGAGCGGGCCGAAATCGAGCTCGAGGAGGCCCGGCAGGCCAAGGGGATCGCGCCGGCCGACCTCACCCGCATTGGCCCGCTGCCATTGTGGGTCGACCGCCAGCGGGCGCGTTTCAGTGCCTGGTACGAGCTGTTCCCGCGCTCGGAGGGCGGGTTCCGGCGAGCGGCGCAGACCCGGCTTCCCGAGGTGGCGGCCATGGGCTTCGATGTCGTGTACCTCCCGCCGATCCACCCGGTCGGGCGGTCGCACCGCAAAGGCCCGAACAACACCCTCGCCGCCGGCCCCAACGATCCCGGCAGCCCGTGGGCCATCGGCAACGAGCTCGGCGGGCACACCGCGATCGAACCCAGCCTCGGCACCGTCGAGGACTTCGACGCCTTCGTCGCCGCGGCCCACACGCTCGGCATGGAGGTGGCGCTGGACTACGCGCTCCAGTGCTCGCCGGACCACCCCTGGGTGACGGAGCACCCGGAGTGGTTCCATCACCGGCCGGACGGGAGCATCAAGTACGCGGAGAACCCGCCCAAGAAGTACCAGGACATCTACCCGATCAACTTCTGGCCCGCCGACGATGTGGACCGTGAAGCGTTGTGGCAGGCGTGCAAGGACGTGCTCGACCATTGGATCGGCCACGGCATCCGCATCTTCCGGGTCGATAACCCCCACACCAAGCCGCTGGCGTTTTGGGAATGGGTGATCCCCGAGGTCCAGAAATCCCATCCCGAAACCCTGTTCCTCGCCGAGGCGTTCACCCGGCCGAAGATGATGGCCAAGCTGGCCGAGGTCGGCTTCAGCCAGGGCTACACGTACTTCACCTGGCGCAACACGCGCCCGGAGTTCGTCGAGTACCTCGAGGAGCTGTGCGACGGCCCGACGGCCGACTACATGCGGCCCAACTTCTGGCCCAGCACGCCCGACATCCTCGGCGGGCCGCTGCGTGACGGGCCGCCGGCCGCGTTCCGGCTGCGGCTGCTGCTGGCCGCCACCATGGTCCCCAGCTACGGCGTCTACAGCGGCTACGAGCTGTGCGAGAACGAGCCAGCGTCGCCGGCCAACGAGGAGTACCTGAGCTCGGAGAAGTACGAGATCAAGCACCGCGACTGGCAACGAACTGACTCGCTCGCCCCGTTCATCACCCGCCTGAACGAGATTCGCCGGCGCCACCCCGCGTTCACCGAACTGCGTAACATCGCCTTCCACCGCTCGGGCTACGACCAAATCCTGGTGTGGTCGAAGGTGACGCCCGCGGTCAACGCAAACACAGCGGACCGCATGCTCATGATCGCCAACCTCGACCCGGCCGCCTTCCACGAGGACACCATCACCCTCGACCTGGAGGCGCTCGACCTGCCGGCCGACGGGCCAATCCAGGTCGTCGACGAGCTCACGGGTGCCAACTGGATCTGGTCCGGCGACACCCAGTACGTCGCCCTCGACCCGGCGGTGCAGCCCGGTCACGTCCTCCATCTGACGCCGCTCACGGCGCCGGCGGTGGCTCCATGACGGAGGCCACCCAGGGATCCTGGTTCCAGCGGGCCGTCTTCTACGAGGTGCTGGTGCGGGGGTTCTTCGACTCCAACAACGACGGCACGGGCGACATCCGCGGCATCACCGAGCGCCTCGACCACATCCAGTGGCTCGGCGCCGACTGCCTCTGGCTGCTGCCCTTCTACCAGTCGCCCCTGCGCGACGGCGGCTACGACATCAGCGACTTCTATTCGATCCTGCCCGAGTACGGCGACCTGGCCGACGTCGTGCAACTGATCGAGGAGTGCCACCGCCGTGGCCTGCGGATCATCGCCGACCTGGTGATGAACCACACCTCCGATGCCCACTCGTGGTTCCAGGAGAGCCGTCAGGACCGCACCAACCCCAAGGCCGACTGGTACGTCTGGAGCGACGACGACACCCGCTACGCCGACGCCCGCATCATCTTCGTCGACACGGAACGGTCGAACTGGTCCTGGGACCCGATGCGCCAGCAGTACTACTGGCACCGGTTCTTCAGTCACCAACCCGACCTGAACTACGACAACCCCGAAGTTCGCCATGCCATGCTCGACGTGGTGCGGTTCTGGCTCGACCTCGGTCTCGACGGCTTCCGCCTCGACGCGGTCCCGTACCTGTTCGAGCGCGAGGGCACGAACGGCGAGAACCTGCCCGAGACGCACGACTTCCTCAAGCAGCTGCGCAAGGAGATCGACGCGTCGCACCCCGGCACCGTGATGCTGGCCGAGGCCAACCAGTGGCCGGCTGATGTCGTCGACTACTACGGCGAGGGTGACGAGTGCCACATGTGCTTCCACTTCCCGCTCATGCCCCGCATGTTCATGGCCGTGCGCCGGGAGCAGCGGTACCCGATCACCGAGATCCTGGCCCAGACGCCGGCCATCCCCGACGGGTGCCAGTGGGGTATCTTCCTGCGCAACCACGACGAGCTAACCCTCGAAATGGTCACTGACGACGAGCGCGACTACATGTACAACGAGTACGCCAAGGACCCGCGGATGAAGCGCAACGTCGGCATCAGCCGGCGCCTGGCGCCCCTCGTCGACAACAACCGCCAAGTCGCGGAGTTGCTGCACGCCCTGCTATTCAGCCTCCCGGGCAGCCCGGTGCTGTACTACGGCGACGAGATCGGCATGGGTGACAACATCTACCTCGGTGACCGAGACGGGGTCCGCACGCCGATGCAGTGGACGCCCGACCGCAATGCCGGCTTCAGCAAGGCCGACTTCGCCCAGCTCTACCTGCCCCCGCTCATGGACCCGGTGTACGGCTACCAGGCGGTCAATGTCGAGGCCATGCAGCGTGACGCCGGCTCGTTCCTCCACTGGATGCAGCGGATCCTCCAGGTCCGTCGCCAGCACGGCGATGTCCTCGGGTTTGGGGGCCTCGAGATCCTGTCAGCCGAGAACCCCTCGGTCCTGGCCTTCCTCCGACAGCTCGGGGACCGCACGGTGCTCTGTGTCAACAACCTCAGCCGCTTCGCCCAACCGGTGGAGCTTCAGCTCGCCCGCTTCTCCCCGAAGGTGCCCGTTGAACTGTTCGGCCGGGTGCCGTTCCCGGCCGTCGGCGAGCTCCCGTACCTGCTGACCCTCGGGGGCCACGGCTTCTACTGGTTCGAGCTCGTGGAGGCGGCATGACCCGCCTCGCCAGCTGCGTGCGGAACGCAAACGGGGAGGCGGGTCCAGAAGGCATTCACTTGGGCACTCTCCGAAGGAGATGGCCCAGTGATTGACGTTCCCGCACTCGTCCCGGCGATCGCCCGGTGGCTTCCCCGCCAGCGGTGGTACGCCGGTCAGACCGAGCCGGCGTCGCTAACCATCGTCGACCAGGAGATCCGTGGCGACGAGTTCCCGGTGCTGGTCCGGCTCCTGCTGGCGGCCGACGGGGTCGTCTATCAGGTGCTTGTCGGCGTGCGCAGCCGTGACGAGTTTCCCGAGTCCCTCCGCGGTCACGACCAGGCGGTGATCGCTGATGTCGCCACGTCACGGGGCGACGCAATCGCCTATGACGCGGTGCACGACCCCGAGCTGGCCCTCGTGCTCCTCGACGCGGTGGCGCCGCACGAGAAGGCGACTCGGGCTCGATTGATCGGCGCCGAGCAGTCCAACAGCTCGATCGTCTACGACGAGCGGCTCATCCTCAAGCTGTTCCGCCGGGTGCTGCCCGGGCACAACCCCGAGATCGAGGTCACCGAAGCCCTGGCCAAGGAGGGCTTCGGCAGCGTCGCCCAGCCGGTCGCCACGCAGCGGTCGGGGAACTTCGACCTGGCCATACTCCAGCCGTTCCTGGCCGGCGCCACCGAGGGATGGGCACTGGCCCTGACGTCGCTCCGCGACCTGTTCGGCATGTACGACACGTCGTCGGTCCCGATCATCAGCCTCGATGCCCCACCGCCGGCGATGGCGATGGATCCGGGCCAGGCCGGCGGCGACTTCTCGGGCGAGGCCGCGCGTTTGGGTGCCATGACGGGCGCCTTGCACGTCGCCCTCGCCGGCGCCTTTGGCCGTCATCCTGCCGACCCGAAGGCGTGGGCGGCGTCGATCGCCGCCCAGGTTGCGGCCCTGCAGCCCGGCGACGTCGATGTCACCGGGGCCCGTGCCATCCTCGACGACCTCGCGGATACCGCCGCCGGCTCTGCCGGCTCAGCCGGCTCGGCCATCCGGGTCCACGGCGACTACCACCTGGGCCAGGTGCTGCGTACCGACGCCGGCTGGTTCGTGCTCGACTTCGAGGGCGAGCCGGCCCGGCCGATCGAGGACCGCCGGCGGCCGATGTCGGCCCTGAAGGATGTCGCCGGCATGCTGCGTTCGTTCCACTACGCCTCGGCGGCGGCGCGCACCGAGCGCGACGAGGGGGCGCTGGAGGACCTGGCCGCGGCGTGGGAAGACCGGAACCGGCGGGCGTTCCTACGCGGGTACACGGAGGCCGCCGCGGCCGGCGGCATCCTGCCGGCCGAGCCGGCGGGCGTGGCCGCGGTGCTGGCCGCGTTCGAGCTGGAGAAGGCCGTCTACGAGTTGGGCTACGAGCGGGCGTTCCGACCGGACTGGGCGCACATCCCCCTCGCTGCCCTGCATCGCCTGACCGCAGGCCGGCGAACCACTGGTCGACCGACCGAAAGCCGACCGACCGAAAGGCAGTCGTGACTGTCGCAGCCACTGTGGATCTGACCCCGCTCGTCGAAGGCACCGAGAGCGACCCGCACCGGGTGCTCGGCCCCCACGGGGACCTCGTCAGGGCCTGGCGCCCCGACGCCATCGCGGTGGAACTCGTGCTCCACGAAGGGAAGCGGATCCCGATGGTGGCGGAACACCCGGCCGGCGTGTTCGTTGCGAAAGGGGTCGAGGGTGCCGGCGACTACCGGTTCGATGTCACGTACGCGGGTGGCGACACCTGGCTGGTCGACGACCCCTACCGGTTCTGGCCGACGCTTGGCGAAGTCGACCTGTACCTGTTGGGCGAGGGTCGCCACGAGCGCCTGTGGCACCGCCTTGGCGCGCGCGTCATCGAGCAGCAGGGCGTCATGGGGACCGCCTTCGCAGTGTGGGCGCCGGCGGCCCGCAGCGTGCGGGTGGTGGGCGACTGCAATAGCTGGGACGGGCGCCAGCACCCGATGCGCAGCATCGGTTCCTCCGGCGTGTGGGAGCTGTTCATTCCCGGGGTCGGCCATGGCTCGCGGTACAAGTACGAGATCCTCACGCCGGCCGGCCATCTCACCCTCAAGGCCGACCCGCTGGCCACGGCCACCGAGGTGCCACCGGCCACCGCGAGTGTCGTGTACCAGTCGTCGCACCAGTGGGGCGACGACGAGTGGTTGGCGCGCCGGCGAGCGAGCAACCCGTGGACATCGCCGATGTCGGTCTATGAGTGCCACATGGCGTCGTGGCGCCACGTGGTCGAGGAGGCTGGCCCGGAAGGCCAGCCCCAGGGGCTGGCCGACCGGTCGCTGACCTACCGGGAGATGGCTGAGCAGTTGCCGGCGTACCTGGTGGAGATGGGCTTCACCCACGTCGAGTTCATGCCCCTCGCCGAGCACCCCTTCGGCGGTTCGTGGGGCTACCAGGTCACCGCCTACTACGCGCCGACCGCCCGCTTCGGGACACCCGACGACTTCAAGTTCCTGGTCGACGCCCTGCACCAGGCCGGCATCGGGGTCATTGTCGACTGGGTGCCGGCGCACTTCCCAAAGGACGCCTTCGCTCTGGCCCGCTTCGATGGAACCGCCCTCTACGAGCACGCCGACCCCCGCCAGGGCGAGCACCCCGACTGGGGCACGCTGGTGTTCAACTTCGGCCGCCACGAGGTCAGCAACTTCCTGTTGGCCAACGCCCTGTACTGGATCGAGGAGCTGCACGTCGACGGCCTTCGCGTCGACGCAGTGGCGTCGATGCTCTACCTCGACTACTCCCGCGAGGCGGGGGAGTGGGTCCCGAACTCCTACGGTGGCCGGGAGAACCTCGAAGCGGTCGAGTTCCTGCGCCAGCTCAACACCCTCGTGCACGCCGAGTGCCCGGGCGCGTTGACCATCGCCGAGGAGTCGACCGCGTGGCCGGGGGTGTCCCGCCCCGTCTACCTGGGCGGCCTGGGCTTCGGCTTCAAGTGGAACATGGGCTGGATGCACGACACGCTCACCTACTTCTCGAAGCAGCCCGTCCACCGCCGCCACCACCACTCCCAGCTCACCTTCGGCCTGCTGTACGCGTTCTCGGAGAACTTTGTCCTGCCCATCAGCCACGACGAGGTGGTGCACGGCAAGGGGTCGTTGCTCAGCAAGATGCCGGGCGACAAGGGCGCCCGGCTGGCCAACCTGCGGGCCCTGCTGGCGTGGATGTGGGCGCATCCGGGCAAGCAGCTCCTGTTCATGGGCTGCGAGATCGGCCAGGAGCGGGAGTGGTCGCACGACCGCAGCCTTGACTGGGACCTGCTCGGCGACGAGGGTCACCGGGGCGTCCAGCGGCTCGTGGCGGAGATGAACCGGATCTATCTCGACGAGCCGGCGCTGTGGCAGGTCGACTTCGACGGCGCCGGCTTCGAGTGGATCGACGCCAATGACGCCGACCAGAACGTGCTGTCGTTCCTCCGGTACTCCGAGGGCCGTCAACGCATGCTGGCCTGTGTCGCCAACCTGTCGGGTTCCGACCGACCGGGCTACCGCATCGGCCTGCCCCGCCAGGGCGCCTGGGAGGTCGTGCTCGATACCACGACGGTCAACGGTGGCGACCGCTCCACCGAGCCGACGCCGTGGCACGGCTTCGAGCAGTCACTCACGATCGACCTGCCGGCGCTGGGCGTGGTGTGGCTCACCAACCACTGACGGCCAAGCGAGGTGGTCACGGCTACGCTGTGCGCCTCGCCGCAAGGGCGCCGCGCATCGAGGAGGAGCTTATGCCGCTTTGGGACCAGTTGAAGTCGAAGTCGGCCACGATGAGCACCCAGCTGAAGTCGAAGGCGCACACCTTCAAGAACGCCGACTTCGCCAACGCCTCCATGGCAGTTTGTGCCCTCATCGCCGCAGCCGACGGCAGCATCGACGCCGCCGAGCGCCAGAAGACAGCAGCTTTCATTGCGTCCAATGATGTGCTGTCGATCTTCCCGAGCGACGAGCTGCGGGCGAAGTTTGACCACTACTGCAACAAGCTGCAGGCCGACTACGACTTCGGGAAGATCGAAGCCATCCAGGCCATCGCCAAGCTCAAGAAGAAGGAGGACCAGGGGCGCGCGGTCATCCAGGTCGGCATCATCATCGGGGGTTCGGACGGCAACTTCGACGATGACGAGAAGCGGGCCGTTCGTGAGGCGTGCAACGCCGTCGGTATCAGCCCCTCCGAGTTCGACCTCTAGGGTCTTCCGGCTACGGTCTTCGGCTACAGGCTCTCCGACAATGTCCCCGTACCTCCAGGAGGGGTGATGGCCGACGAGACGACGGAGACCGGCGCCGGCACGGCGGCGGTCGGCACGGCCGCGGAGGAGACGGTGACGGCCGCGGAGGAGACGGTGACGCCGGCGCAGGACGGGGCCGGCGGCATCGGTGACCCCGCGGAGACGGCGAAGCCGGCGGCCGACGAGCAGCCCGATGGCGATCCGGCGGCCACATTGACCGACACCGGGCCGGCGCTCTCCGCGCCCGCCCCGGCCGAGTCGTCGCCGGACGCGGTGGTCGCTGTGCCCGAACCGGCGCTGGAGCCGGGAGCGGAGGCCGAGCACGAGGCTGCCTCCAGCCTGCCGGCGCCGGCCAAGCAGGCATCGGAGCCGTCCGACCCAACCGACGGGCTTGACTCGGTGCTTCTCGAGATCGAGCGCGTGCACGTCAGGCTCGACGAGCTGAGTCGCCTGAGCCAGCGCCAGATCGGCCATATCGACCAGCTGCATGCGGAAAACCAGCACCTGCGGGCGGGTGAGCTGCGGCAGGCGATCGCCCCGCTGCTCCGCGGCCTCGTGCGTCATCACGACAACGTGGCCAAGATGGAGGAGAGTGCCGAGGGCACTGAGGCGCGTGCCCTCCGCGATGTTCGGGCCGGCCTGCTGAGCGTGTTGAGCATCGCCGGGGTGGAAGCCTTC
>JANMRJ010000551.1:0-9628 GCA_031370985.1 Acidimicrobiales bacterium | reverse complement strand
TCCTTGTGGACATCCATCCCGAGGTGGGTCAGGTCTCGATGCGAGAGACTGGGCACGGCCGGCTCCTTCTGTGTAGTGGCTCCTTCTGCCTCAATGGTGGATGATCCACGCTTCGGCAGAAAGGGCCGGCCGTTCCATATTTCCTAGACATGCCCGCGGAGGGCGCCCGTGCCGATCACCTACCTGGCCCATCAGGCCCCTGTACTGGCCATCAAGCGGCGATGGCCGGCGTTCGACGGCACCGCGCTCGCCCTCGGGTCGATGGCACCCGACTGGGCCTACGTCCTGAATGGCACGCCCCTCCAGTTCGACGGCCACACCCTGATGGGCATCGTCGCCTTCTGCGTCCCAGCGGCGGTCGTCGCCGCTCTTGTCCTGCGCCGGGTGGCGCCCGTGCTCTTCGCCTACGGCCCGAACCCGCCACAGCTACCCGTCCGCCGGCTGCGTGCCCTGGGTTCCCGGCGGCCACCGTTGGCGGCGACGGTCGCCGGCGCCGCAGTCGGCGCGCTGACCCACGTCCTCTGGGACATGTTCACCCACGACGACCGGTGGGGAGCCCGGCACATCGGTTGGCTGCGCTCGGTCCCCCTGACGATCGGCGCCCACACCGTCACGGGGGCCAACGTCCTCCAGTACCTGTCCCACGTCCTCGGTTCGATCGGCGCAGTTCTGCTCCTCGCCGGCATGCTGCGGTCCGGGGCATGGGGCGATCCGCCGGCGGCCCGAGGCGGACGACCCCGCTTCGTCGCCATCGCCGCCGCCGGCGTCATCGCTGCCGGCGCGTGGGCCGCAATCGGCGCCGGCCTGCCCCTGCGGGTCAACCGTCTGGCGCTCGGCACCGCCGCAGGCCTCGTGGTGGCGTCCCTGGCATGCCGGCGAGTCGTCGACGAGGAGCGCTGACGCCGGCTCAGGCGTGGATGCGGTACACGCTCCCCCGCACGCCGGCACCCGGTGGAGGCCGCCGGCGGTAGCGTCGCCCTCCAGTCTGAACCGCGACCTGAGGAGACCGAAATGGGCCGCGACACTGTCGAGGCGGTGATGTGGGCGGTGGCCGGCTCCCGCTTCGAGGTGTCAATGCCGGAACGCAACGGCGTCTCGTGGAGCCTGGCCGACCCGCCACCTGGGGTGACCCTGCTCAGCGAGTCGGTACGGGGGGACGAGCGCCACTTCCGGTTCCGGGCCGAGGCCGAAGGCGCCCGTCGGGGCGAAGTGGCACTGAGGTTCCGAGCCCTCACGAAGGAGCGCGGGATGGTTTTGCGCATGTTCCTCGTGCGCGTCGCGCCCGAGGTCGACCCGGCGGCCTAACGAATCAGGCTGAGCGCCGCCTCCACGTCGCCACTGTCGCGCCGCCGACGAGGAGGGCCAGAGCGATCGCCACGCCGGGCAGCACCGGGCCAAGGTCGTCGTCGCCGTTCTCGGACGCCGGCAACGCCGCCGAGCCCACCGACCCGGGCAGCGAGGTCGAGGGCGCGACAGTGGCGGTGACCGCGGCCCGGAGGTCGAGGCGGCCCCGGCACCCCAGCCCGCAGGGCACCGAGTGGTCGAGCGTCGAGAGCAGGCGGTCGACGGCGGCCGCCGGGGCCAGTCCCTTGGCCAGCAGCAGGGCCAGCGCCCCGCTGACGTGGGGCGCGGCCATCGATGTCCCCGCCACCCACTCGTACCGGCTGCCGGGGATGGGCGAGAGCACGTCCTGGCCGGGGCCGTCGCCGTTGCCGCCGGGGGCGACGAGGCCCCACATGGCGTTGCCCAGCGACGTCGAGTAGCTTGGCACTCGGCCCTTGGTATCCGTCGACCCGACGACAACGGCGTGCATGTCGCCGTAGTTAGCGCTGCCCGAGGCATTGAGGGTCTCGTAGTTGCCGGCGGCCAGTACGGGGATGGCGCCGCGGGTCCATGCGTACTCGATGCCGGGGCGCAGGGGCGTGCCGAGCTTGGAGACGATGACCAGGTCAGGCTCGCCCAGGCTCAGGTTGACGACCCGGGCGCCCTTGTCGACCACCCACTGGATTGCCCGGTTGATGTCCTCGGTGACGCCGCTGCCGTCGGAGCCGAGGACCCGGGCCACGACGAGCCGGGCGTCGGGCGCCACGCCAGCAATGCCAGCGCCGTTGTCGGTCTTGGCCGCGGCGATGCCCGCCACCGCCGTCCCGTGGCCGTCGCTGTCCCGGGCGGTCCCCTCCCGGCAGGAGCCGCCGATGCAGTCGGCCTGAGCCTCGATCTTGCCGGCGAGGTCGGGGTGGGTGGCATCGATCCCCGAGTCGACGATGCCGATCAGCACGCCGGCGCCGGTCGACACCTTCCACGCGTCGGCGGCACCGATCTGGGCCAGGTTCCACTGCTCGGCGAAGAACTTGTCGTTGCTGGCGCCGGCGCCGGTCGCCGCCGCCCAGAGCACGAACAGGGCGCAGGCCCCTGCAACGGCCGCCCGCCGCCCCTGTCGCCTTCTGCCGATCAAGCTCATGTCTGTCCCCTGTCCGGGCCAGCGCCCACCGAAAGTCCCACGTCGAGCTTGGCACGGGGCGACGGGGGACGTGCACGCGGGCGATGGACTGGGGCCCTCCACCAGCCGAAGCGATGCCTGCGCTACCGTTTCGTCCATATCCATGGGGAGGCAAACGGCGTTCGGCCGTCCATCGGCGCGTGACCGGCTCCGGGTGTGGTGGTACGCCAAGAGCAGCACCGCCCGGGTCAACGGGGTGCTGGCCGCTGGCGTGGGGGTGGCCGTCGTCGCCCTGTTCGTGGCCGCCACTTCGGGTGACGCCGCCCGCCAGACGCCGCTGGCCACTGCGACGAGCCCACAGGTGGCCGTCGGTGCTGGCGCCACCTCGACATCGCTCGTCGGCAGCCTCTTCACCGCCGGCGGGGCAACAGGGGCGAGCTCGACGACATCGAGCACCGTCGCCGGCGCAGTGACATCGACGGTCCCGGCGGCATCAGCGGCGCCGGTACCCGCGACCACCACGCGGGCGGCGGCGGCCACCACCGTGCCCGTCCGGGCGGTCGTCGAGGTGCCGGCGTCGACCCCGACCACCACCACCACGCCGCCGACAACCACCACGCCACCGGCCACGAGCCCGCCCAACACGCTCACGCCGGAGCCGACCACCACCTCGACAACGGCCCCACCCGCGACCACGACATCAACCACCGCCGTGCTCCTCCCGGTGCCGCTCATGATCCCGGGGCTGCTCGGCCCGGGATAGTTGGTTCCGTCGAGCGGCCCGGCTGATGTCGTTTGGTCAATCGGGGTTCGTCCGTGGGCGCCGATTGACCAAAAACGCTGCCGGCCGGCGCCGGCACAGCTTCGTTACGCGCCCAACGGCACGGCTTCGTTACGCGCCCAACGGCACGGCGGCGCGCACGAACCCGTCGACCCGCCGGATGTACTCGGCGCGGTCGGTGTCGAACGCCTTGGTGTGGCCCACACCGGGGAGCGACCAGAGCTGGCCGCCGGTAAGGCGAGCGAGGCGGGGGCCCTCGGAGGGCGGGATGGTGCGGTCGCCCGTCCCCTGGATGATGAACGCCGGCACGCCGAACCGACGGTCGCCGAGCTCCCGGTCGACATCGAGCGCATGCCCGCCGCCGCTGGCCAGGGGGTAGAAGACGGGCAGCAGCGCGGTAAGCACCCGCGGCACATGCGACCGGAATGCCACGACGCTACGAAAGCCACCGAAGCCGCTGTCGGCCACGATCGCCGCGGGCCGGGCGCCGTGGGCCACCGCAACCAGCGACGCAAACGCCCCGCCCGAGAAGGCGAGTAGGACCGCCGGCACGTGGCGGTTCTCGTCGACCCACCTCACGGCATTGGCCACCTCGTCGGCCTCGGCCTGCCCACCCCCGTAGCGCCGGGCGCCGGACACGTAGCCGAGGTCGACGAAGAGCAGGCCGTAGCCGAGCCGGTGCAGCGCCGGCCCAACCTCCACCGTCGCGGTGCGGTTGCCGCCGTACCCGTGCACCACCACGATCACCGGCTGTCCCGAATCGCCGGCGACGTACCACGCCGGCAGCCCGTCGCCATAGGTGACGTTCTCGAACCCGAGGCCCACCGAGCCGGGATCGGGCGTCTGGCTCAGGTCGACGCCACCACGGGCGATCCTGACCGCGGCGTAGCCGTTGAGCGTGCACCACGCCGCCACCGCGGTGGCGAGGAAGCCGACTCCCGCCCGCCGGGGCCAGCGACGCCGGCGGGTCAGGTGCCCGGCACGGACGGGTCCGGCATGACCGAGCTCTCGACGACCGCGTTGAGGGACGCGGCCAGGCCCACCAGGTCCTGACCGTCGAGTTGGGCGATGAAATGCCGGCGGACGCCGGCCACGTGGGTCGGCGCCGCCTGCTCGAGGCGAAGACGGCCGGGCTCGGTAAGCACAGCGAACACGCCCCGCCGGTCGGTCGGGCAACTGCGGCGTTCGACCAGCCCGGAGGAGACCAGACGGTCGAGCCGGCGGGTCAGCCCGCTACGTGACACGAGGGTGAGGGTAGCGAGCTCGGTCATCCGCAACTCACCAGCCGGCTCGGCGGAGAGGTGCACAAGGATCTCGTAGTCGGCCAGGGATATCCCGTGGACATCCAGCTCGACGTCGAGCCGCTCCATGAGGCGCATACTGGCGCGCAGGAACGCCTTCCACGCCTCCATCTCTTGCCCGTCCAGCCACACCGCGGTCGCCGTCCCCACGGCCCCCAACCGTACCGGCTGGCCGCCGCGGGTGCCGGATGAACGACCGGCCCGGTATCAGCACCTGGCGAGCCCGACAGAGCAATGATGGAGCACCAGCGAACTCAGGGAGCAGACAATGTCGAACGACAACGGCAGCTGGGCGCCTCACGACCACGAGGCCCTTGTCCACAGCCACCGCCACTACCACGTCACCCATAACGTCAGCGAGGGCGGCGGCTTCGAGCACCTCAGCTCCGCGCACGATCACGAGCACGACCACGCATCCATGAGCCACAGCCACCACCCGCACGACAACTTCGAGAGCGAGCACGCCGGCGAGGCCCACCTGCACCACCACCCCGCTGCGGTGGTGGACGAAGTCGAGGCGGCGCCGGCCAAGGCGGCGAGGAAGGCCCCCGCCAAGAAGGCTCCCAAGGCGCCGGCGGACAGCTGAGCACCCGGCGGCCCGCCCGGGCTGTGGTCGCAAGCCTCGGCGCCCTGCTGGTGTTCACCGCCTGCACGTCCGGCGACCACCGGTCGGGCCCGCCGCCACCATCCACGACGACCACCCTCGCCCCGGAGGTCACCGTCCGGGGCGTCGTGGGCCTGTTCTCGGCCAGCGCCCAGGTCGTGACCCTCGCCCAGCCCGTCGCCGGCGTCGCCAACGTGCTGGTGGCCACCGAGACCGAGGTGGTCCGATCCGACGGGACGAAAGCCGCCGCCACCGATCTGGTTGCGGCGGCGGTGATCGAGGTCATCGGCCGACCGAGCACCCCGGGCACGCTCGTCGCCCGACGGATAGCACTGCTCTGACCTGAGGTTTACTCATGTCGGTACCGTATTTTGATACGGTACCTACATGAGCGATCCAGGTTCCCGTCGCACTCGCCGAGCGGGCGGTACCAGACACGCGCTCGTGCTCGACCAGGTGGTCGCGATGATCGCTGACCGCGGCTACGCCGGCACTCGGTTCATCGACGTATCCGAGGCGGCGGGAGTGGCGGTCAGCACCTTGCAGGGCTATTTCGGTTCACGCGAGGACATGCTGATCGAGGCGTTGCGGCGTGTCACCTCCGTCGCCGTCGATGACATGAATGAGTTCGCGGCGACCTTCGACGACCCGTGGCAGCAGCTGGTCGCGATGGTCGATCGAGGTCTGTCCACCAACGTCGTCACCTGGCGGCTGCTCATGGAGTTCTGGACTGCCGCCGCCCATGACGCCGAGCTGCGAGCACACGCCGCCGCCCTCGCCGAGCAGTACCGGCAGCCTTTCACTGACGCAGTGCGGCGAGGCATCCAGAGCGGCGCGTTCACCCCGCGCTTCGACACGGGTGCGATTGTCGAGGTCGTCGTGGCGAACAGCGTCGGCCTGCTCTACCCGGTCGTCCTCGGCCATCTGGCACTGCAGGACACCGACTATCGCTCCGTCGTTCTCGCCCAGCTCGCTTTCGTGCTCACGACGAGCACGGACGACCCTTCCGGCACCCGGCCGGAGCCCAACACACAGGAAGGGTAACCCCACCCATGTCGCACACCATCGTCAATCCCGACGGACTGCACAATCCGGTCCCTTTCGGCTACAGCCACACCGCCTGCATCCCGGCGGGCACGGAGCTGGTGCTCGTCTCGGGTCAGTACGGATCGGGTGCGGACGGCTCGGTCGTCTCGCCCGACTTCACCGAGCAGGTGAAACAGGCGTTCCGCAACCTGGGCGTCGCCCTTGCCGCTCACGGGCTCACGTTCAGCCATGTCGTCCAGCTCAGGACGTACGTGGTGGACCTCGACCTCGACAGGCTCGGCGCGATCGGCCAGGCCGTAGGTAGTCATTGCGGTGACGCCCCACCCACGCAGAGCGTGATCGGGGTCGCCGGCCTGGCCATGCCCGACATCCTGTTCGAGGTGGAAGCCGTGGCCGCCCGGCCCTGAATTTACGATGCTCGTGATGGCGACAGTCGGCGTCTACGGCTTCGACGGCGAGTCCTTCCTGCGGCGACTGCGGGATGTGGATGTGCGGCTGCTCCTCGACGTACGCCAGCGCCGCGGTGTTCGCGGGCCCGAGTACGCGTGGGCGAACTCACGCCGGTTACAGGCGTCCCTCGCCAATGCCCGGATCGCCTACGAGCACCATCCTGAGCTCGCTCCAACCACCGAACTACGCCAGCTCCAGTACGCCGAGGATGCCCGCCTCGGGGTCGGCAAGCGCTCGCGCCGCGACCTGGCTGCCGAGTACACGCGCCGCTACACCACCGAGATCCTCGACCGCGCCGACCTCACGCCAATCGTACCGGCGCTGTCGAGCGGTGGGATCTCCGCGCTGCTGTGCGTCGAGCGCGACCCTGCGGCCTGCCACCGCTCGTTGATCGCCCAGCGGTTGGCCGAGCAGCACCACGTCGTGATCAGGCACCTGTGCCCGGACTGAGCGAATTCTGAAATAGCCGGCAGTGACCGCCTAGCCTCGGCCTGCGATGCGAGGCTACGGGTACGGCTTTCACCACCGGATGGGTCGGGATCCTGACCTGGTGACCGGCAAGAACGTCGACCGGGCGGTCCTCCGTCGGGTCCTTGCCTTCGCCCGGAACTACCGCCGGCTGCTCATCGTCTTCGTACTGACAATCCTGGCCGGCTCGATCGTCGGCATCCTGCCACCCTTGGTGTTCCGGAGCATCATCGACCACCACGCCGTCCCCCGCCGGCTCGCCGGGCTCGACAAACTGGCCTTCCTCGCCCTGTCGCTGGCCTTCGCCGACGCCGGCCTCAACATCGCGCAGCGCTGGCTCTCGGCCCGCATTGCCGAGGGGCTGATCTTCGACCTCCGCTCGGCGCTGTACGACCACGTGCAGGGCATGCCCCTGGCCTTCTTCACCCGAACCCAGACCGGCTCGCTGATCAGCCGGATGAACAACGATGTCATGGGCGCCCAGCAGGCGTTCACCGGCACCCTCGGCAGCGTCCTCCAGAACGTCCTCGACCTCACCGTCACGCTGTTTGTGATGATCCAGCTGGAGTGGCGGCTCACGGTGCTGGTCCTGCTCGTCGTCCCGGTCTTTCTGCTCCCCGCCCGCCGCGTCGGCCGCCAGATGCAGCAGCTCACCCGCGAGTCCTTCCAGCTCGACGCAGTGATGAACGCCGGCATGACCGAGCGCTTCAACGTCTCCGGCGCCCTGCTGGTCAAGCTCTTCGGCCACCCCCGACGGGAATCGGCCGAGTTCGCAGAACGCGCCGGCCGGGTGCGCGACATCGGCATCCGCACCGCAATGTATGGCCGCCTGTTCTTCTCCGCTCTGGCCCTGCTGGGCGCGGCCGGCACGGTCGGCGTCTACTGGCTCGGCACCCGCCTGGTCATCTCGGGGTCGATCACCCTGGGCACCCTCACCGCCCTCGCCGTCTACGTCACCCGGATCTACAGCCCCCTGACCCGGTTGACCAACGCCCAGGTCGACATCATGACCTCGATCGTCAGCTTCGAGAGGGTCTTCGAGGTGCTCGACGCCACCCGGGCCATCGAGGAGTCCCCCGGCGCCTACGACCTCATCGACCCCAAGGGCCGTATCTCCTACGACGACGTGTGGTTCCGCTACCCAGCGCCGTCCACCGTGTCGATCGCCTCGCTGGAGGCCGACGCCTCGGCTGTCCTCTCCACCGACGCATCCGGCACGGTGCTCAAGGGCATCTCGTTCGTCGCCGAGCCGGGCCAGATGATCGCCCTGGTCGGCCCCACCGGCGCCGGCAAGACGACCCTGTCGTACCTCCTGCCCCGGCTGTACGACGTGACCGCCGGCGAGGTGCGCATCGACGGGCACGATGTCCGCCACCTCACGTCGGAGAGCCTGGCCGGCGCCATCGGGATGGTCACCCAGGACGCCCACATGTTCCACGACACCGTGGCCGCCAACCTGCGCTACGCCAAGACCGACGCCACCGACGAGGAGCTGGTGGCGGTATGCCGGGCCGCCCGCATCCACGACCTGATCGCCAGCCTCCCCGAGGGCTACGACACCCTCGTCGGTGAGCGGGGCTACCGGCTCTCCGGCGGGGAGAAGCAGCGCCTGGCCCTGGCCCGCGTGCTGCTCAAGAGCCCGGCCATCGTCATCCTCGACGAGGCCACCGCCCACCTCGACTCCGAGACGGAGCTGCTCATCCAGCAGGCCCTGGCCGAGGCCCTCTCCGGCCGTACCTCGCTGGTGATCGCCCACCGCCTCTCCACGATCCAGGCCGCCGACCAGATTCTCGTGATCGACGGCGGGCGCATCGTCGAGCGCGGTACCCACACCGAGCTCGTCGCTCGGGAGGGCCTCTACCGGGAGCTGTACCTGACCCAGTACGCGAGGACCGCGACCGGCGCCGGCTGAATGGAAGCGATCGCCACGGCTATGGAGGGACGCCGCATATCACTGGCGCGGTGTGCCGGACCCCGGCGGCCCCGCCCACGAGCCGGAGCCAGAGCGTCTTCAGCCAAGGCCACCGACCGGTGGCCACCTACCCCTCGGTCGCCAGCTCAGCCAGCGAACGGCGCCGAAGTGAGGACGACGAGAGGCACCGAACACGCGATTCTCCTCAAGTGCCGGCAACCTTCAGCCGACAACGCTTCCAGCGGATTCGGCGACATTGCCGGGGCGCGGCGGACGGGCACACGAGGTCCCTGGCCGGTGTGGCGGTCCTTGTCGTGTTCGTTGGGCTGATCGGCGCCGGCCTGCCGGCCACGGCGGCTCCCGAGCCCAGCCCTCCCAAGCCTCCGGCGGCGTCGGAGGCCGCGGTTGTAGCGGCAGCGGCCTCGCCAACCCCCAAGGCGGCCGCCCCGGCCCCCCTCGGCATCAAAGGCTCCCGACGCCCCTCCTGTCCTCCCGCCCCTGCCCGCGGCCGACAATGCGCCGACGCCCCCGTTCCCGGTCGGGCCTGCCCCTGCCCTACCCAAGGCCGGCGAGGAGGTCCTCGACCGCCGCACCGAGCGCTCCAAGACCTTCGCCACCGACAAGG
>JANMRJ010000522.1:0-10992 GCA_031370985.1 Acidimicrobiales bacterium | reverse complement strand
CGGCGCCGCCGGGCTACCCCGCCGCCGGCGGGGGTGACTGGCGATCGCAGGGCCGGCGCGGGGGGCGCCGGCCGGGAACGAGACGGATGAGGCTGCCGGCGACGCCGGCGACGTTGTGGGCCGCCACCCGGTGGAGGGCGTAGCGGGCCAACGGCTCGGGCTGGTTGACGGCCAGCGGCGAGTACCGGTCGACGTGGGCGCTCACCTTGTTGCCCTTCCCCACCGTGATGTGGAGGCTGTGGGTGGGCGACACCTCCCGCAGCGACACCTGGCCCCGGTGGAAGATGGCGCCCAGGCGGGTGTCGCGGCGGAACCGGCCGCTGTCCTCCAGCTCCCGCAGCAGGGCGGTGGGGTCGTCGGTGGTGAAGTGATGGGCCGCACCCCGGCGGGCGGGCTGCCCGGCGGACTCCACCGGCGAGGACAGGCCCAGCTCGGCCACCCGGTTGGGAACCGGCGCTGCGCCCGGCGCCATCGGCCGGCGGGTGGCCGGGCGGACATCGTGCACCCGCCATCCTCGCCGCTCGGCGACACGGCGGAGCTGGCGGTCGGGATTGACCACCTCGGCGCTGCCGACCAGCTCCAGGAGGGGCAGGTCGTTGATGGAGTCGGAGTAGGCCACTGACGCCGACAGGTCGATGCCGGTCCGGGCCGCGTGGGCCTCCACCGCGCCGGCCTTGGCCTCGCCCTGCAGGACGTGGCCGGTGAGCCGGCCGCTGTAGCGCTCCTCGTCGTCGACCTCGGCCATGGTGCCGAGGCCGCCGGTCATGCCCAGGCCCTGGGCGACGATCTCGGCCAGCTCCGCGGGTGCCGCGGTGGCGACGAAGGTGAGCGAACCGGCCGACCGGTGGGCCTCGATGAGCTCGGCCAGGTCCGGGTAGACCTGGGGGACGATGGCCTCGTCCGCGATCTCGCGGGCCAGGGCCTGGAGCTCGGGCCGGTGCCGGCCGGCGACGAACGACAGGGCGGCGTCCTGTGGCGTCCGCCCCTGGGCGGTGCTTGCGGGACCGGCCCGGAAGACCAGGCGCTGCCAGGCGAAGCCCAGTAGGTCGGCCCGGCCGTAGAAGTGGCGGCGCTGGAGGCCCTGGGCCAGCAGGTACAGGCTCGAGCCGGGGATGAGCGTGTCGAGGCCGAAGAACGCCGCAGCCCGCAGCTCGGTGGTTTCGGGTGGAGGCGCCTCCGGTTCGGGCGCGCCAATGGGATTGTTCATGCTGGGAGTCCTTTGTGAAAGGGGCGAGCCGCGGGCGGTCCTCGCTATGGGAAGCGGTTCGGACCTGTCTTCAGCGGCTCTGGTTGCACCATACCAGTGGAATGACCAACATGTGATTCATTTCACAAGGCGGCCGGACAGCGTTCAACCGCTGTTCACGTCGACCAGCAAATAGGCCGGCGGGCGCCCCTCTGTGGCGGCTCCGCAGCTCAGGACACGGGCGTCGGGCGCCGGCTGCACCCGGACAACCACGTCGTAGGACCTGGCCGCCGGGCCGGCGAAGGTCACCCGCACGATCCCGTCGTCGCCGGCGTGGTAGCCCGTGACCAGCAGGTCGTCGATGCCGAGCAGCCCCTCCCGCTCCCGGAGGAAGTGCTCGGCGGCCTGGGCGGCGAAGGGCTCCCCCGCCCGGCCGCGATAGTGCTCGAGCTCGACCATCCCGGCCTCGTAGCCGGCCACCACCCCCTCGGCGTCGGCCGGCGACAGCCGCCCGAAGTACAGCCCGTGGGGCAGGCAGACGAGGTTGCCGGCGAAGCGGTCCCCGCCGTAGTGCGACGACTCCCACGTCGAGGTGTCATTGCGAGCGTGGAGTGCCCTGGCCACCGGGCGGCCCAGGTTGGCGCAGCACTGGTCGTGGCGGCCGTTGGTGCACACGAGGTAGAGCGGCGCCTGGCGGGGCGTCCCGAAGCCGAGAGGTTCCCCGTCGCTGAGCGGCGAGAAGTCGAGGTCGGCCAGCTCGTCGAGGTCGGCCAGGGTGCGCTCCTCGATCCAGCGCCGGCCCCGGCCTGAGTGAGCGACGAAGCATTGGCGGGAACCGTCGGAGGGTCGCACCGGCCGGCGGATGAGAAGGACCCGGAACCCGTGCCGGCGGGAACTGGCGGCCAGCCCCTGGACCAGGTGCTCGGGTAGCTTGCTGTCGGTCAGCGCCGCCGGCCCCCATGCCCCCGGGTGTTCGAGAAGCACCCAATTGCGCACCATCGAGGCCGTGGCCCGCAACGGCTCGTCGAAGGCGAGCGAGACGGCCGAGCAAACGGGCTCAGGCAAGAGCGACGATCTCCAGCAGCCCTTCGATCACCAGCCGGCGGCCGAGGACGAGGCGGCTGGGGCCGTCGAGCAGGTCGTCGAGGTCCGCCAGGCGAAATCTCCCCGTTCCGGCGATGCGGGCCACGGACGGCGCCAGTGCGGCAGGCATGTCCAGCTCCCGGCCGCCGCCGAGGACGACGGTGAGCCGGTCGCCGGCGACGACCCGGTGGCAGACCGATCCCTCCCGCCGGCGCAGGACTGAGTCGTCAGCGAGGCGGTCGACCAGGGCGAGCTGGTGGAGCTGGCCGGCGAGGATTGGCGGGCGGCCGGCGAGGAAGCGCCGGGTCGTGGCCGCGGCGACCGCGCCCGCGTCGACTGTCTCGAGCCATTTGCGGAGCCGTCCGACGGTCTCCTCCACGCCGGCTTCGACGCCGCTGAGGTCGTCGGCCCAACCGGGTGCGAGGGCTTGGCGGAACGCCGGCTCGTCGGCCACGCCGGCGACGAGCTCCTGCACGATGTCGTACCAGGTCGTGGTGTTGACGCCGATGGTGAGGTGGGCGGAGAGCGCATCCTGGGCGCGGGCGGAGTGCAGAAAGCCACGGGGTACGTACAGGCAGTCGCCGGCTGCCAGCTCGACCGTCAGCACCGGGGGGCCGGCGTCGGCAGCCGTCGGATTCCACGGCTGTGACGGCAGCGGGTCGGCGAGGACCGGCTCGTGGATCGACCACGCCTTGGTGCCAGCGAGCTGGAGCACGAAGACATCGTGGGTGTCGTAGTGGACGCCGAGACCCCGGGCCCCGGCCGGGGTGATGTAGGCGTTGGCCTGGACACTGTGGGCCAGCTCGAGCTCCAGGGCCCGGCAAAACAAGGTCAGCGGGGGGCAGGACCGTTGCAGTCCATGGAGGACGAGGGTGGCGCCGGCCCGGAACTCGTCGAAGACCCGGCCGGGATCCGCCATGCCGGCGACGGCCTGGCCACCGACCTTGGCCGTCCGGGTGTAGCGGGCTGGATCGAGCGGGGCACCGTCACGGACGAGGCGGAACGTCGGCAGCCGGGGCGACGACGAGGCGACGAACCGGTCGACATCATCGACGGAGAAGAGGTCGGCGAACGCGGCCGGGTCGGCCGCCGGCCGGTGCAGAGGGGCCTTGGCCCAGTGGTGGTCAACGAAGCCGGCGACATCGCCGACGCACCGGGCGAGCCCGGAGGGCCTAGGCGTCGGTGCCGTCGACGTCGGTGGCGTCGCTGCTGTCCGAGTCGCTGCTGTCCGAGTCGGCGTCGGTACCGTCGGCGTCGGCCGAGTCGGTGCCGGGGGCGTCGGTGGCGTCGGTGGCGGGAGCGTCGCTCGTGTCGGTGCCGTCGGCGTCGGTCTCGGTGGCCGGAGCGTCAGAGGAGTCGGCGTCGGCGGCGGCTGCGTCGTCCAAGGTCATGCGGGCACCCTGGGCTCCGCGCGTCGTGATGTCGCTGTCGGTGAGCCCTGTGAGCACGTTGGTCATGGCGGCACTATAAGCCGCCGGCACCGATGCTTACGGCAGGATGACGGTGCCCCCGAGCACCAGCACGTTGCCCTGGATGGCGGTGTTGGTCGCCGACGGCACCAGCGGCGTGCCGATCGAACCCGACGGTGCGCTGGGCGCCGAGCGGCCGGTCAGGCTGAACGGCCCGGTGAGCGAGGCGCTGGTGGCCGGGCCGGTGCGGCCGAAGTTCGTGGAACCCGATGCCGCGGTGGTGAACCCCGAGTTGCCCGATGTCGCCAGCGGCGTGGCCGAGACGAGCGAGGCGCCACCCGAGCTGCCGCCGGCCGCCGCCGAACCCACGCCGGAGCCGCCGGTGGCGGCGAGGCCGCCGGGCGAGAGGAGGGCGAGGAGGGTCACGGCCGGGCCGCCGGCGGCGCTGAAGGGGGTCGCCACGCCGCCAGGGCCGCCGGAGCCGCCCGTCGAGACGGCGACGATGCCGTTGGCCGCGGTGCCGGTGCTGCCGGAGAGGGCGACGGCGTTGGAGCCGGCGCCGCTGTTGGCCGCCGAGTCGGCGCCGCCCACGGCGCGCGCCGCACCGGTACCGCCGGAATTGCCGGTGCTACCGGTGCTGATCAGCCCACCAACAGCGGTGGCCGAGCCAAGGATCGCCGAGTTGGTGGCGGAGGGAGATGAGGTGGCACCGCCCGTGCCACCGGTCGTGCCGGAGTCGCCCGACTGGGCGACGGGCTGGGACACGGCGGTGGAGGCTGCCGGGCCGGTGTCACCGGTGTTGGTGCTGCCCGACTGGGCGGTGGAGCCACCCGAGGAACCCGATGTCGCGGTGGGGCTGATGGTGACCGTGGACGCGCCACCGCTGCCACCATTCGCGGTACCCGTACTCACGCCGCTACCGCCCGTGCCGACGACCTGGGCGCCGGCGGGATGCACCGCGCCCAGCACGGCGGCCGCGGCCAGCGCGAAGGCGAAGGCCACTTCGGACCGGCGTCGAGCGGTCGTGGACTGGCCCGCTACTCTGGAAAACCCTGCAGCTCTTTGAGAAACCGTCACATTCACCTCGTTCACCGCCATGGGGAAGCGTTTCCGCTCGCCCACCCTACCAATCCCCGCTGCTGGGTGGCGACGAGTAGCGCAGCGCAGCGCCGTACAGTCGGACTTTTCCATGGGAGGTGGACCATGCGTTACAAGCTGTTGGGCCGCACCGGACTGCGTGTGTCGGAGCTCGCCTTGGGCACCATGACGTTCGGCCCCGACTGGGGCTGGGGCGCCGACAAGGACGAGTCGCGGGCCATGTTCGACGCCTTCGCCGAGGCCGGCGGGAACTTCATCGACACCGCCAACCGCTACACGAACGGTACGTCGGAGAGCTTCGTCGGGGAGTTTGTCGGCGACGACCGCGAGCGGTTCGTGATCGCCACCAAGTACACCCTGAGCCGAGACGGCCAGGACGCCAACGGCAGTGGCAACCACCGCAAGAGCCTGGTGGAGTCCCTCGACGCCAGCCTCCGTCGCCTGGGCACCGACTACATCGATGTCTACTGGGCCCACATCTGGGACCCGTTCACGCCCATCGACGAGATGGTGCGGGCCCTCGACGACCAGGTCCGGGCCGGGAAGATCCTCTACGTCGGTATCTCCGATGCGCCGGCGTGGGTCATCTCCCGGGCCGTCACCATGGCCGAGCTGCGAGGCTGGACCGCGTTCAGCGCCATCCAGAGCCAGTACAGCCTGGTCGAGCGCAACGCCGAGCGCGAGCTCATTCCGATGACCCGGAACCTCGACATGGCCTTCACGGCGTGGGGCGCACTGGGCACGGGGCTCCTGACCGGCAAGTACAACAACGACCCGACGGGCGGGGGTGGGCGCATCCACTCCGCCGGCTGGGGCACGCTCGAGGAGCACAAGCTCGCCATCGCCCGGGAGGTGGTCGCCGTCGCCGAGCAGCTCGGGGTCACCGCATCGCAGGTGGCCCTCAGCTGGGTCCGCCAGCAGTCGCCGACCATGATCCCCGTCATCGGGGCCCGCAAGGTCAGCCAGCTCAAGGACAACCTGGGCTGCGTCGATGTCGTCCTGAGCGCCGAGCAGCTCGCCCGCCTCGACGCGGTGAGCAAGATCGAACGCGGCTTCCCGTACGACTTCATCACCGGCGGGCGGTCGTCGTTCATGGGGCCGGTCACCGAGCAGGTCGACGACCACCGCCACTCGGTCGTCTGAGCTGCGCGCCCTCGACAGCATCGGCGGTTGGGACGCACCCGAGGCCCGGGCCGCGGTGGTGAGCCGGGAGGGTGTGGTGGAGCGCCGCGGGGACATGACCCTCGCCGGGGAATGGGCGTCGGTGACCAAGCTGGTCACCGCTCTGGCCGTCCTGGTGGCGGTCGAGGAGGAGACGCTCGCCCTGGACGACCCCGTCGGCCCCCCCGGTGCCACCGTCCGCCACTTACTGGCCCATGCGTCGGGCACGGCTTTCGACGGCGACATGGTGCTGGACCGGCCCGGCCGCCAACGGATCTACTCCAACCGGGGCTTCGAGCTACTGGGGGCACTGGTGGCCGATCGGGCTGGGATGCCGTTCGCCACCTACCTGGCCGAGGGCGTGCTCGGGCCGCTGGGCATGGCGGCCACCCGGCTGGAGGGCTCGCCAGCAGCCGGCCTCGTCGGCCCCCTGGACGACCTGGTCCGCCTGGCGATGGAGCTGCTGGCGCCGACGTTGGTCTCGCCGGCCACGTTCGAGTTGGCCACGACGGTGGCGTTCCCCGGTCTCGGGGGCGTGCTACCCGGGTTCGGGCGCCAACACCCGCTCGATTGGGGGCTGGGCTTCGAGGTGCGGGGCGGGAAGTCACCACACTGGACCGGGGCCGGCAACTCCCCTGCCACCTTCGGCCACTTCGGGCGGAGCGGGGCGTTCGTGTGGGTGGACCCGGCGGTCGGGCTGGCGCTGGTCGTGCTTTCCGGCACCGACTTCGCGCCGTGGTGCCGGGAAGCCTGGCCGGCCCTGTCGGACGCGGTCCTCGAGGCACACGCCAGCGGCCGACGCCCGTAGGGGCCGGCCGTTGGCTGTTCGGCCACGGCTCGACACGAACGCAGAGACTGCTCCCGACCCCGTTGGGCGTCAGCCGGCGTAGATCGAGGCCCGCCACCCGCCGGCGAGGGGGATCGTGGAGAGCACCTTGGTCGCCTGGAGCAGCCAAGTCAGGGCTTCGGCGGCGCCGACCTCGGGGGGTACGGCCACGACCAATCCCTTGCGCACGTGGTCCTGGACCACGACCCATCCGTCAGGGACCGGCCGGCCCAGATCAGCCAGGAGGGACTTGGCCTTCGATCCCGCCGGGTGCTGGAGCCCAAGCATCGCCGGCTCCCGGCGGCCACGACGATTGACCGTTCCCGGCGTCCAGGTGCCGAGCGGGACAACGGGCCCTCGGCCCCCGAGGAAGGAGAAGGCGCCGCTACCTTCCGCCGGAACGTCGTCGACATCGATGGCCGGTTCGAAGTTCACCCACCCTTTCCCCGCCTCCGCTACCGCGTCCATGGCTCGCACGACCTCCTCGGCGGCCTCCGGGCGGAACTCGACGTATCGGGCCTCGCTGGTCACGTCTCTCGTTCGTTTTCAGTAGAGTCCAAATGAGTATCTCCTGTTGAGTGCGGCCGGCGGTGACGCCTACGGCACCCGGGGCCGGCGCGCGGGTACCGGTCAAAACAGGCCAAGCAGCGCGCCAACGGCGCGCAGGGTGTGGCCGCCGGCCTCCTCGGCAATGTCGAGCGCACGGGGCACGTCGAGGTCGTCGAGTAGGGCGTCGAGGGCGGCCTGCTTGGCCGTCGGGTCGACCGCCGATGTCCCGGCCCGGGACCAGAGGCGGTCGAGCCTGGCGGCCGCGTCGGCCAGGGCGCCGGCGCTGTAGTCCCACGACTCGGCCCACGGGCGGTCGATGAGGAGCAGCCGGATGGCGCCGGCGGGCCAGTTGTCCTCGAGCAGGTCGTGGACGAGCACCAGGTTGCCGGTGGACTTGGCCATCTTGGCCCCGCCGATGGTGACTGTACCGGCATGGAGCCAGGACCGGGCGAAGGGACGGACGCCGGTGGCGTCCTCGGCCTGGGCCGCCTCGAAGGCATGGTGGGGGAAGGCCAGGTCGGCCCCGCCGCCGTGGACATCGATCCCTGGGCCGAGGGTGGCGAGGGCCATGGCCGCGCACTCCGAGTGCCAGCCCGGACGTCCTGGCCCCCACGGACTGGGCCACGCCGGCTCGCCCTCGGCCGATCGCTGCCACACCGGCGAGTCCAGGGGGTCGTCCCTGCCGGCGCCGGTGTCGGGCACCGTGGCCGCGTGGCGACCGCCGTGCTCGGCGAGAAGGGCCAGGGCTGCGTCCCGCTCGAGCCCGGCCCGCTCGGCGACGGCCGCCCCCCGCTGGTACACCGCGCCCCCGCGCTCGTAGGCCACGCCGACGGCCAGCAGGGCCTCGGCCAGGGCGATGACCTCGTTGACGTAGACGTGGGCCTGCGGCTCGTAGGTGGGATGCCCGACTCGCAGGAGCCGCATGTCCTCCTCGAAGCGGTAGGTCTGGCGGGTGGCCAGGGTGCGCCAGTCGTCGTTCTGCCGGCGGGCTTGGTCGAGCATGTCGTCGTCGATGTCGGTGATGTTCCGGCACACCTCGACCTCGACGCCGGTGTGGCGGAGCACCCGGGCCAACACGTCGATCCAGACGAACGTGGCCGCGTGGCCGAGGTGGGTCGTCCCGTATGGCGTGATGCCGCAGACGTAGATGCGGGCGGTGCCGATGACGGGGACCGGCCGGCCGTTGAGACGCAGGGTCATGGGCCGGAGCGTAGGCGGCCGCCCCGACTTGGCATCGGCAACCGAGGAGCGTCTCGGTGGAGTTGCCCGGACTGGCTGGCGGGCATTGGCCGCGGCGTGGGTCGATCACGTTCTTGGCGATCAGCCCTCGCGCTGAGCCACCCGAGCGGCGAAGCGGTTGAGGGCCGAGGCGCCCACCCGGCCGCTGAGGGCCCGGGCCAACGGCGAGAGCGACCGAAGCGGCCCGCGGAAGCCACCCATGAAGGCGAAGCGGGTGGCGCCGTCCTCGGCGACCGCGGCCATGCCCCCGATGAGGAACCTGTTCTGCATCAGGCACCAGCCGGGCCGGAGCACCACATCGAAGCGGGCTCGTAAGCCTGAGTACCCCTGCGCCACGGCCACGAGCCGGGCGGGGTCATCCGTTGCCGTTACCCGCACTGAGCGGATGTCGGGGAACAGCCAGTGCGACAGTTCCCCTTCGAGGTCTCCCGCCACGGCCCAGACCCGCTGCAAGGGCGCGTCGACCACGCTTTCGTGGAGCGAGGTTCGGTTCCGGGCGTGCCTGCCGCCACCACCCTGAGCCGGCGCACGTCGTCGAAGCCAGCCAGGGGCCAGTTCATGTCCGTCCGGGGTGTCCAGGGGCGATTTCGACCACTTCGTCGACTACACCGCTCAGTCAGCCGGTTCTTGCCCGGCGGCTGGGCGCTCACCTTCGCCGCGATGGCCACCGTCGCCGAGATCACGCTTGGGTTGGCCCTCCTCTTTGGTGTACGGATCCGGCTGGCCGCGCTCGGCGCCGCCTTGCTCCTTGGGATCTACGGGCGTCGATGGCGGTGTCGCTTCCCGCTGCGGAGCAGTTCCACTACAATGTCTTCGTGCTCGCTGCGGGCATGTTGAAGCTGGCCACACTCCAACGGGGCCGCTCACAGTCTCCTCAGTTCGGCAGACCTGCCGTGGCTATCCCCGCCGCCGCTATTAACGTCGCACTATGCGGGTGCCGCGCGAGTCGATCGACCGGCGCGAAAGCCCTGCGCCCGGGGCAAGCACCACGGCGCCGGCAGCGCGGCTCACCCCGCCGCCCCCGCCGGCCGCTCCCCGGCGGTGGCGGCGATGGGTCTTCGGCGCCGGCGCCATAGTGCTGCTCTGCGCCGCCGTCGCCTTCGTCGACCACCGGGCGACATCCCGGCCGGCGACGAGCCAAGCCGACGTGAACGGCATCGTCGACCGGAAAGTCGACGCCGCCGTCAAGGCGCTCCAGGCCGTGCCGCCGGCCAGCGTCACCGTCTACAACGCCATCACTCCCCCGCTCGTCGTCATCCAGACCGATCGTAGCGGCGGCACAACCGACCGGTCCGGCCTCGGCACCGGCGTGATCGTCAACGCCCAGGCAGACATCCTCACCTCGCTCCACGTCGTGGCCGATGCCGTCAGCATCCGGGTGTCGTTCTCCGACGGCACCGAGTCGCCGGCAACGGTCAAGTCGACGGATCCCGACCACGACATAGCCGTACTCGCCCCAGCCCGGCTGCCCGAGGTGGTCGTGCCCGCCGTGCTCGGCGGTGGTCCCCAGATCGGCGACGAGGCCTACACCGTCGGGCACCCGCTCGGCCTGGTCGCCTCGCTCTCCGCCGGGGTCATCTCCGGCCTCAACCGCTCGTTCCCACTCTCCAACGGAAAGACGCTGACCGGCATGATCCAGTTCGACGCCGCGGTGAACCCCGGCAACTCCGGCGGGCCGCTCCTCAACACCGCCGGCCAGGTGATCGGCATCGTGACCGGCCTGGCCAACCCCGCTGGCGACGACACGTTCATCGGCATCGGCTTCGCCGTCCCCATCGGCACCGCCGGCGGGGCGGCCGGAGCACCGGGCAAGTGACCGCCAGCCAGATGAGCACCGGCGGCACGCTCGAAGAGGTCCTCTACCAGGTCAAGCGGATCATCGTCGGCCAGGATGTGCTGCTCGAGCGCATGATCGTCGCCCTCCTCGCCCGCGGTCACCTCCTCGTCGAGGGCGTCCCCGGCCTGGCCAAGACCCTGGCCGTGAAGGCCATGGCCGACGCCCTCGGCGTCGAGTTCCAGCGCATCCAGTTCACCCCCGACCTGGTGCCCGCCGACATCGTCGGCACCCGCATCTACAACCAGAAGGCCGGCGAGTTCCAGGTGTCGCTGGGGCCGATCTTCGCCAACCTGGTCCTGGCCGACGAGATCAACCGGGCGCCGGCCAAGGTGCAGAGCGCGCTCCTGGAGGCCATGCAGGAGCGCCAGGTCACCATCGGCCGGGAGACGCACCGCCTCCCCGACCCGTTCCTGGTCATGGCCACCCAGAATCCGATTGAGTCCGACGGCACCTATCCCCTGCCCGAGGCCCAGGTCGACCGCTTCATGTTCAAGCTGGTCGTGACCTACCCGGAGCGCCGGGAAGAGCGTGAGATCCTCGACCGGATGACGGCTGGACCCGAGCCGACCGCGCGCCACGTGCTCGCCCCCGAGCGCGTCCTCCG
>JANMRJ010000575.1:0-5417 GCA_031370985.1 Acidimicrobiales bacterium | reverse complement strand
CGCTGGTCGAGGCGGGCCAGGGCCGTGGCGTTGATTCCCTTGGCGTTGTCGGCCACGTCGGCGAACAGCTCGGCGATGCGCTCCTCGTTCGTTTCGAGGGCGATCGACACAGGAACCACGATCGCCCCGAGCTTCTTGCGGATCTCCCGGATGCGGCGGGCCTCGGCATCGAACTCGGCGGCCTTGTCGGCCTCGCCGGCGGCCTCGGCTTTCGACTTGCTGTTGAGGGCGTCGTTCGTACGCTTGTTGAGCCGGTCCACGGCGATGTAGGCGCCCAGGGTGCGGTGCTGGCCGTCCCAGATCTTCACCGGCTCGGTCTTGTCGATCCGGGCCACGCCGAAGTCGACGTCGCCGGCTTCGAGCTCGTCGCGGACCTCGAACTCCACAGCCAGCGGTGAGGTGAACAGCGAGAGGGCCGGGACGATGACGCTCCACTTGCCGGTCTCGTCCTCCGCTCCCCGGATGAGGTAGCTGGCGAAGTCCTCGGCGTGGGCGACCTTGATCGCCCGGTTGTGGGTGAGCCGTACGGCCGGGTCCGGCCTCTGGATGAACCCGGAAGTGGCCTGGTCAAGGGTGATGTGCAGGGAGACGGCCTGAAGCCCGAGCTGGTGGTAGCGGGTGCCCCAGAAGTCGTAGGTGGTGGTGTAGCCGGAGAGGGTCACTTGATCTTCTTTTGATGCAGTGTTCCTTGTTGAACACAACAACATCTTATATGACTAAAGACCTGCTTGTCAACCTATCGAAGATATTCGGGTGAGAATCGACCGGCGAGGGACCAGCCGGGAGCCACCGCGGTTTGGCCCTCGGGGAACACGGAACTCTCAGTGGCGATAGCGAGCCGTCGAGCGGGCGGATAACGCCGGTGGGCGTTCGGATGCGCCCCGGGCTCAGGACCCGGTGATGGGGGCGCGGACCGGGCGGTACCCCTCGGGGCCTGAGCGTGCGCCGGGTCGCAGCTCGCGCATGTCGGGGATGTGGTTGTAAAGGGTGCCGGGGCTGACGCCGAGCAGTTTGGCGATCGAGGTGATGCTGTGTTCGGGGTTGGGTAGGTGAACACGCAGGCCTCGAAATGACGGCGGGACAGCCGGCCCTTGTCGTCGCGGCCACGGACCAGGCGCTGCCACTGCTCGGAGGCGAAGGACAGGTCGATCACCACGCCGTCGACGTTGCCGGGGATCAGGTCGCGGGTCAGGTGGGAGTGGGCGACGGCGTGATCGAGGGCGTCGAGCACCGACAAGTCGGCGCTGGTCGCCTCCAGCTCGACGGTGCGGGCGAAGGCGAACATCGTCGCCCGGTCCCGGCGGAAGTTGCGATCGACCAGCGGCATGTAGTGGTTGGCATGATGGGCGGCGACAGCGTCGATGTCGGCCAGCTCGGCGTCGAAGCCGCCTGCCCGTTCCACCGCCGCCCTGGCCAGGGCCAAGGCCGCCGACGCCTGGGACCCGGTCGGGCTGCGGGGGTCGAGGTGGACGAGCACGTCGCGGTAGTGCTCGATGAGGCGCTCGGAGATCTCCGCCTGCTTGGCCCGGATCTCCTCGAGCTCGGTCTTGGCCTGCTTGGTGATGGAGGCCATCCGCTTGCAGGACATCTCGGCCAGGTCGTCCCGGACCCGTTGGCGGGCGACATGGACGGCGCAGGCCAACAGGGCGGTGCGCTTCAGGGGTGGCGACGTCGCCCATGACCGCGGCATCCGCAGCCCAGGCCTCGCCGGCGAAATCGGCGATCTTGGACTCGGCGATCCCCTCCAGCCACACCGCGGTGTCGCCGAGGGAGTCCACCCCAGACCATGTGAGCGACCTGCTCGCGGAACGCCGACCACGACGCCCGGCCGGCCGACTGCTTCAGGCGGTTGAACGCCGTGGTGCGGGAGAGCCCAACCACGTCCAGCAGAGCTTCGAGGCGCCTGGCCTCGGCGAGGGACACTCGACCGGCGACCCGCTCGAACATCTTGGCGTTCACCTCGCCTCGGAGCTGGGAGGCCATGGCGTTCAGCGTGGAGAAGCCCGGGAGTTCCAATGACCCCTTCACCAGCATCTCCAGCGCGACGTTAAAATGAGGTCCGGCGGGTTGTTCTTCACCTCTGCCGCGGCCCGGATCGCCTCCCCGGCGACCGCCCGGGCCCGCTCCGGGTCGAGGGCCACGCCGACCCGTTCGCGTACCAGCTGGTGCTGGGACATCCCGGTCCGTCCGACCCCACCTCCGGCTGGACACCCTCGGCCAGGTCGAGGCAGCGGCGCACGTGGTCGACAACGGCGCCGGGGACGTCATCACGGCGCGGGAAGTACCCCAGGCGCTGGAAGCACTTGAGCGACAGCACCGGGGCCAGCAGGTGGGCATCTGACCGGGCCAGGTCCGTGGCCCAGGCGACCTCGTCAGTCGACGGGCTCAAGCCCGTCAACTCCCGGGCACTCACCAGGTGCCCGAAACGGGGGTAGGCCGTCCGCTCGATCGACGTCATCGCCGCGGCTCCGGCCCCCGCTCCACCAGGCGAAACCTACCAACGCCCCAGTGTTCGAGCCCCCTGGGTGGCGGAGCCGGCGGGCTATCCTGAATGACCATGGCGTCCCAGCGCGAAGCGACAGCTCGGCCCGATGACCTCGACCTGTGGATCGCCGAGGTGGGCGAGGACTACGTCGCCGGCCTGGTCGAGGCGACCAGGCAAGGCGTCGCCGAGGGGACGATCCCGACGTTCGGTGACAAGGAGTCGTTCCTCCAGCACCTGACGCGCACCGCCATCGACAAGCCCGCGTGACCTGGCGGGTCCTGACCACCCCGGCGTGCGAGCCGGACTTCCAGGCCCTCAGAGACGAAGATCGCACGGCCGTCATCCAGGACCTGTTCGCCTGGGTCGCCGATGGCCCTCCCCGCTCTTCCCCCCGCCTGGTGGGTGGCGCAGTGCTCTTCCTTGACCCGCTCCCGTGCGGATTCGCGGTGAGCTACTTCGTCGATGAGGCGCAACGGTATGTCGCCGTCATCAGGGTTCGGAGGACCAAGCCAAGCTGAGACAAGGGCGTCGGCTCGGTGATCGTGGTGGTGGCCCTGCGCCGCCTCGGTCTCTACCAGGGGTAGAGCCAAGATAAGCCCGAAACCCGCAGTAGGGCTGCTGGCGAGGCCTTTCGGGGCGCTTCGATCCACGAACCGAACACACGTACGACCCTGAGAGGGCCCAGGAGCGCCGAGATCGGGACCGGGTGGCCCAGGGTGCCCGAGAGCGTGAGTGCGACTGCCGCCTCGGCCAGAATCGTGAAGCGCAGGCGGTAGCCCGGGTCGGACAGGTCGGTGACGGCCCGCAGCCCGACGAGTGCAACGACGGTGATGCCGGCGACGGCCAGCAACTGGAAGAACCCGGTGCGGGCGTACTCGGCATAGGTGAGGCCGGCGGTCTCGAGCACGTGACATCCGCCGCTCGACAGGGCCACCACCTGGGCAGCGGCGAAGGCGGCAAACAGGGCGAGGAGCGAACCGAGCACGACGGTCGACTCGACGTGTCCCAGGCGGAACGGCAGCGCTGGCGCCGCCGGCGGACGTTCGGCGGCGGTCACCCGCAGAAGCCCGGCCATGCCCCATGCGCCGATGCCGAGAAGGACGGCGTGGACGATCACCGTCTCCGGTGACCCCCACTGGAAGAAGCCGGCGAACACCGCGTCCGCCGAGGCCAGCAGGAGGCCGAGGACGACCAGCAGGGGCAGGGCGAGGCCGACGCCCCGGAGGACGGCGGCGGACTGTCGGCGACTGAGCGGTCCGGCGACATAGGCCGGCGCGGCGATCCCGTGGCCGAGGGCGTGCAGCGCCCGGACGACGAGGTTCGGCACCGGCAGGTCGAACAGGCTCCCGCGTCCATCCACCGAGGCATCCACCAAGGCATCCACCGAGGCGGCCAGCGAGGCGCCGAGCACCAGGAGGCCGGCGATGGCGAGGATGTCGAGGGGCAGGAGCCACGGGCTCATCCGCACGGACAGGCAGATCCCGAACGGGACGGTGGCGGCCACCAGCGCAGCCGCTTGGGTGCCGGCGACCCGACCCGGATGTCGCCGCCGTGCAGGTCGACGATGCACCGGGCGATGGCCAGGCCGAGGCCGGCGCCGCCGTCTTTCGACGACCGAGCCGAATCGGCCCGGTAGAAGCGTTCGAACACCATGGTCCTGTCCTCCTCGCTGATGCCGGGGCCCTCATCGGTGACCTCGATGGTCACCCCGGCGCGGTTCTTGGTGGCCCGCAGCTCGACCGTGCCGCCGGCGGGCGAGTGGCGCACGGCGTTGTCGAGCAGGTTGCTGAGGACCTGGTGCACCCGTGCCCGGTCGCCCTCTGCGGTGGCGCCGGTCGGGTCGACGCTGACTGCCACGTGCACGGCGGTCGTCCGCAACCGGGGTCTCGCCGGCCGCCTCCTCCAGGAGCGGGCCGAGCTCGAAGGACCGGCGTTGCAGAGGCACCGCGCCCGACTCCAGCCGGGAGAGGTCGAGGAGCTGGGCCACCAGCGTGCCCAGCCGCTCGACCTGGCGCAGCATGGTACGCATGGTCTCCGGGTTGGCGGGCTCGACGCCGTCGACCAGGATTTCCAGCACGGCCTGGAGGGCGGTGATCGGCGTGCGCAGCTCGTGGGAGACGTTGGCGACCAGCTCCCGCCGGATCCGGTCGACCTCGCCCAGCTGTGTGGCCATCCCGTTGAAGGCCCGGGCCAGCTCGCCGACCTCGTCGCGGGAGCTGGCCGTCACCCGCCGGCGATAGTCGCCCCGGGCCATGGCCGCGGCGGCGGCCGCCATCTCCCGCAGCGGCGATGTCATCCCGTGGGCCAGTACCTGCACGAGGCCGAGCGACAGGGCGCCGGCCGCAAGTGCGCTCACCACCGGCGAGGCGCCGGCGCCGGTCCCCACCGACACGACCAGCACGGTCACGGCGACCGCGGCCACGATGACCGCGCCCAACTTCATCTTGATCGACGACAGGGGGTCGAGCGGCCTCACGTGGCCTCGAGGGCGTAGCCGACGCCATGGACCGTCCGCACGATCCCAGGTCCGAGCTTCCGGCGCAGCGACCGGATGTGCGAGTCGACCGTGCGGGCGCCCGAGCCGTCGCGGTAGCCCCATACCTGGTGCAGGAGCTGCTCACGGGAGGCGACGGCGCCGGGGTGGGCGGCCAGCCACGACAGCAGGTCGAACTCGGTGGGCGTGAGGTGGACCTCCTCGCCGGCCCGCCGCACCCGCCGGCTGCTGGAGTCGAGCTCGACATCGCCGACGGTGACGACGGTCGTCTCGTGACGCCGGTCCCGGGGAAGACGAGGGTCCGTTCCATCCGCCGCAGGATGGCGTGAACCCTGGCCACCAGCTCCCGGGGACTGAACGGCTTGCTCATGTAGTCGTCGGCACCCATCTCGAGGCCGGCGATGCGATCGGTTTCGTTGCCGCGCGCGGTGAGCATGA
>JANMRJ010000455.1:0-5163 GCA_031370985.1 Acidimicrobiales bacterium | reverse complement strand
CAGCATCATGTCCGGGTCATACGCAGGACGGCCGGGCCCGTTGTTGGGATGAACGGCATGGAAGGCGGTGGTGTCGACCTTGGCCACCACGTCGATCATGAACCAGGCCAGGTGCCCTTCATCGAGCCAGTCCCGCATGCTTGTCGCCAACAGGAACAGCTGGTCCCGGTCTCCACCCACATAATGACGTGCCATAGACAATTATGCCATATAGCGCGATCTCACACACGGATGGTGGCTATTTTGCGACAGCCTGTCGGCCGTGATGTCGCAAGAGTGCGTCTATGACTTCAGTCGGGTCCTCTAGCGTCTGCAGGTAGGCCGCGTCCGCCATCCGTCCCCTCTCGCGCTCCAAGAGTGCATGCCGCTCCTCGTTTGAGAGTGGCCGTGACTCAGCATCCTGGTCCCCAAGCTTCGATTCGGCCAGGTGCTCATTCGTGCCGTCGCTGACGACGACACCCACGGGTTCGTCGATGTTCTGCCCCACGCTCGACAACCCGTCCTCGCTCCACTTCACGACCTCTGCCATCGGTGGCCCCCCTTCAACCCTATCGAACGATCGTTCGTCCCTTGGGTTGTTGTCTACCGACGAGGTGAGACAGTACCGTGCGCTTCAGACCGGCGTCAGAGCCCGAAACACCGGTTCTGTTGGGTTCGATACTTCCCGTGACCTGCGGTTGCGCGGCTTCTCCCCAGCATCTCCGCAGTCACCCCCCAGGGTTCAAGCAAGATACCCACACCGGCGCAGGGTCATCAAGAGTGGGACACCCTCGGCAACCTGCACATCACGTTGGCTTGGATGACCGCACGCTGATGGGGTAGGCCGGTGTCAGCCGTCAGCCGGGCGACCTCGCCGGCCGCTGGCCCAGCCGGCCAGGACCAGCCCGGCCACGCCCAACGCCGCGCCGGCTCCGAGCAGCACTGAGACGCCGTCGATGCCACCACCGGCGGGCGCCGGCTTCTCGTTGTCGAACCGCACCCTGGTGAAGTAGACGTCCTCGACATCGATGACCGGTGGAGAGGCGTCCCGTGTGTCCGGCCAGGTGACGTAGACGGCCGCGTTGGTGGACGCGATCCCGATGAGGCCGCGGACATCGCGGCCGTTGAAGGTGGCGCCGGCGTTCCGGTCGATCGACCTGTCGGTGATGCGCAGGTTCTTGGACCAGGTGGCGCCGGCATCGCTGGAGTAGGAGTAGTACACGTCGCTCCACCGCTCGGTGTTGGGCGTGATGACGTTCGGCACGTACGCGGTGGTGGAGAAGGGATCGTTGCGGAAGTCGTGCCACGCAATGTCGACGCGGCCGTTGGGCGCCACGCTCACTCCTGGGTAGTACTGGTTGGAGTTGCGGGGTGGCCCGCTATCGACCGGGATCATCGGCTTCGTCCAGGTCTTCCCGCCGTCCGTCGATGCCAGGAAGAACACCTTGGAGTTGGGGGTGCCGACCGCCTGGCCCTGGTAGACGACGTAGAGGTTCCCGTTCCGGGGGTCGATGGCGACGCCGGGCGGGTTCATGAGGTTGGCGTCGCCGGCGACGGTGGTGGTGGACCAGGTGGCGCCCCTGTCGGTCGACTTGAACATGAACATGCGCTGAGGAGGCCGCGGCGTGCCGGCAACTCGCTCCTCTGTGAACCCGTAGATCGTGCCGTCCTGGCCGATGACCATCACCGGGATGTCGGCACCGAAGACGGGGCCCTCCATGCTCCTCAGCGGGTCGACGGCCTTGCCCCAGGTCTTGCCGCCGTCGGTGGAGGCGGCGACGAGTGGGCGGTTGGCCACCTCCTCGGATGCCCTGACCCGGAACCGGTACGAGCGGTAGACGAGGTTGGGGTTCTTGGGGTCGGCGGCGACGCTGTTCTGGGCCAGCGACACCGGGTCGGTCCGCTGCGCTCCGGCCACGGTCGTGTAGCTGAACGGCTCCGCCTTCTCGACGAGGGATGTCTCGATGGTCGACCCGAGGTCGGCCGTCCGCATGGACAGGGCGTCGATCGGCCCGTTCGGGTGCCCGGCGGTGAGTGACGAGCCGCTCGCCCCGATGTGCAGGGTGCCGTCGGACGCGAAGCTGAGGCTCACGGCAGGGCCGGCGTTGCGCTGCACGCAGAAGGGCTGGTTGGCCGGCATGAAGTTCCGAGCCGTCGCCGCCCAGGTGAGCCCGCCGTCACGGGACGCGTGGAGCGAGCAGCCGCCGTTGGCCGCGTCGCCGGCGGCGATGACCACGGTGTCGGGGTCCTTGGGCGACACTGCGATCGTCGGGATGACATACAGCCGCCCGGGGTTCGTATCTGTGGTGATCTGCCGGGCGGGTTCCACGACCGGCGTAGCGGTCGGTGCCGGCTGACCTACCGCGGTCCCCGAGAGCACCAGCGTCACCGCTCCGGCCACAGCCGCGGCCCGGCCCGCGCGTCGCCTTGACGTTTCCCCCACGGAAGCCCCCCTTGTTGTCCCACCGCCTACTGACGGAATGTACACATCGGCGGCCGGCGTCGAGCCGCCGGCCGTGCCGACCCCCCCCGCTGCGAGCCGCTACGGGCCGGTCCCAGGGAGCCTGCGATGCTCGAACGCCATCCTCAGGAGCCCAATGCCATGTCAGGAGGCAAGCGGGATCAAGACAGACACAAGGCTGCCGATGAACGGTGCGGATACGACGAGGAGGCTTCGGACGTTCTCCAGCGGACGCCAGCGACGCTCCGTCGTTCTGGGACAGGTCAATCGGGCGTGCGTACGTCTTCGGCGAGGATGGCGGTCACAGTCTTGCGGTCAAGGCTGGAAACCTCGGCGAGCTGGCGTAGCGACGCGCCGGAGCGACGCGCAACGCGAATCATGTCGTCGCGGATCTGCGCTTCCTTCGCCGCTCGATCGGCGCTGAAGCCTACGACCGCGAGCGCCGCGCCAATCTCACCATTGTCGCCGCCGCGGTACTTGTCCATCGCTGCGGCGGCGGCCGAAACCTGCGCATCTGAGTAGGTCATGATTCCTCCCGAAGGGCTATCGCCAGCTTGTCGCGGATGGCCATCAGGAGCGGGACTCGCGACGACACCTCGCCTCTCGACTCGGCATCGTGCCTGACCAGCCGTCGACAATGGCTAGCTCAGTGCAGGCGGATGGTGCCGGCGCCGGCCCGCACCGTCCCGATGACGGCAGCGGCGTGGCCTGACTCCCGGAGCGCGGCCGCCGCCTCCTCGGCGCGCCCCGCCTCGGCGCCGAAGAGCAGGCCGCCGGAGGTCTGGGCGTCGGCTAGGACGATGACGACCGCCTCATCGACGCCGCCGGCCTCGAGCCGTTCGCCGGCCCATGCCAGGTTGCGGCGGGTGCCGCCGGGGATGAAGCCGGCGGCCACCAGCTCGGGTACGCCGGGGAGGAACGGGACGGCGCCGGCGTCGAGGTCGACATCGACGTGTGACCCCTCGGCCATGCTGCGCAGGTGGCCGAGCAGGCCGAACCCGGTGATGTCGGTGGCGCCGGTGGCGCCGGCCTCCAGCGCCCGGGTGGCGGCCTCCCGGTTCAAGCGGGTCATCGAGGCCACCGCCGCGTCCATCACGTCGGCGGGCGCCTGGCCGGCCTTCATCGCGGTGGCGATGATGCCAGCGCCCAGTGCCTTGGTTAGGACAAGGCTGTCGCCGGGGCGGAGGCCGGCGTTGGTGAGGATGCGGTCGGGGTGGACCTCGCCCACCATGGCCAGACCGAACTTGGGCTCGGGGTCGTCGACGGTGTGACCGCCGACGGTGATCCACCCGCCCTCGGCCGCGGCCTCGCCGGCGCCCAAGAGCACCTCCACCAGGATGTCGTTGCTCAGCTCCGCCGTGTTCCATCCCACCAGGTTCAGACCCAGGATCGGGCGCCCGCCCATGGCGTACACGTCGCTGACCGCGTTTGTCGCGGCGATCCGGCCCCAGATGCGCGGGTCGTCGTGGATCGGGGTGATGAAGTCGGCGGTGACCACCAGGGCGCGGTCGTCGTCCAGCCGCCAGACCGCGGCGTCGTCACTCGTGGCGGTGCCCACAAGGAGGTTGGGATGGCTGGGTAGCTGAAGGCGACGCAGGACCTGCGTCAGCTCGCCGGGGGCGAGCTTGCAGGCTCAGCCCGCGCCGTGGCTGAACTGGGTGAGTCGTCGGGGCGAAGTCGGCGATGGGTCGGTTGACACTGGAAGCCGAATCTACCGGTGGCGATCCGGCTACTTTGTCGCTGACCTGTTCGAGCACAGAAAGGGGGAACAATGCCGCTGCGCACACGTCGCTGAAACCGTGATGTCGGCGCCCGGTCGGGCGCCACCCACCGCAGCGGCTCCCTCGTTCCCTGAGGCTCCTCCTGCCTGCGGTGTCTCCCATCCCGCAGTGCCCCTGATCCGGAGGAACCTCCCTTGTTCACGTCCCACCGGCGCCGGCGCGCCGTACTTCTCCTGCTCGTACTCCTCGCCGTCGTCGCCACCGCGTGTGGCGGCAGCGACGACCCGTCCACGGTCGGCGCCGGCAGCCCGACCGCCCAGACCCCGGCGCCCGACCCCAACCGCGTCCTCAAGATCAGCGCCATCCCCGACCAGGACCCGGCCAAGCTGGTCACCATCAACACCAGCATGGCGACCTTCCTCGCCGGCAAGCTGGGCGTGAAGGTCACCTACGTGCCGGTCACCGACTACGCGGCGTCGGTCAGTCTGTTCAAGACCGGCGACCTCGACATGGTCTTCTTCGGGGGCCTCACCGGCGTGCAGGCCCGCCTCCAGGCGCCCGGAGCCACGCTCATCGCCCAGCGTGACATCGACGACGCCTTCCAGTCGGTGTTCATCGCCAGCACGTTGTCGGGCATCGCCCCTATCACCGACACCAAACAGCTCACCGTCCTCAAGAACAAGCGCTTCACCTTCGGGAGTGAGTCGTCGACGTCGGGCCGGCTGATGCCCGAGTACTTCCTCGACCAGGCCGGCCTGTCCAGCGACAAGGACTTCACCGGCCAGCCCGGCTACTCGGGCTCGCACGACAAGACCGTCGACTTGGTGACGGCCGGCACCTACGATGCCGGCGCGCTCAACCTCCAGGTCTGGAAGACCCGCAAGGCGGCCGGCACGATCGACGCCTCCAAGGTGATTGAGATCTTCACCACACCGAGCTACCACGACTACCACTGGATCGCGGGGCCGAAGACCAACGAGCGCTTCGGCGCCGGCTTCACCA
>JANMRJ010000440.1:0-4564 GCA_031370985.1 Acidimicrobiales bacterium | reverse complement strand
AACGAACGGCCAACGCACGCCGGAGCAGATGATCGACCGCTACCACCTCAGCTGTGGCCCGGTCCGTGACCTGTTGGTCGACTACCTGCGGGAGCGCCAGCCGGCACTCGACTACAACAGCCTCGACTCCCTGGCCAACTTTCTCGGCAAGCTCTTCTGGGCCGACATCGAGAGCCATCACCCCGGCATCGCCAGCCTTTGCCTCTCCCGGGACGTCGCGGATGGCTGGAAGCGACGCTTGCACACGATGCCGAAGACCACCACGACGCCGACCGGTGAGCGCGTCGAGCTGGTCGTCGAGCGGATCAACTACCGGGAGTGCCTGACCCCGGTGCGGTCCTTCTACCTGGACCTGGCCCACTGGGCGGTCGAGGACCCGGGGCGGTGGGGCCCATGGGTGGCCCCTTGCCCCGTCGGTGCGGAGGAGATCAATCGGAAGAAGGCCAAGCGCCGGCGCAAGTCACGTATGGACGCGCGCACCCGTGAGCGCCTGCCCGTGCTCCCGATCGTCGTCCGCAGCATCGAGGGACAGAAAAGGCTAGCCACTGCCCTTCTCGATGCGGCGGGCCGGGCCGGGCCGGGAGAGTCGTTCACCGCCGAGGGAACAACCCTTGCTCGTTCGGTCCTCGGCGCGCGCTCAGGGATGGGCAAGGTCTGGGTGGATGACCCTACGACCGGTCGGCGTCGTGACCTCCGGCGCGAGGAAGGTAACGCGTTCTGGGCCTGGGCCATCGTCGAAGTGCTCCGAGCCACCGGTATTCGCGTCGAGGAGCTTGTCGAGCTCAGTCACCACAGCCTGGTGAAGTACCGCCTTCCCACCACGGGCGAGCTTGTGCCTTTGCTGCAGATCGTCCCGTCCAAGACCGATTCCGAACGGCTCCTCGTCGTCAGCCCCGCGCTCGCCGACGTGCTCTCCACGATCATCCGCCGCATCCGCGGCCAGGCGGGCGCAGTCCCACTCGTCGCCGCGTACGACCAACACGAAAGGGTGTGGTTGCCGCCAGCGCCCCGGTTGTTCCAACGCCTCGTCGGCAACGAGCACCGAGCGTTCTCCTCCGGCACCGTCCGCGACCTGCTGGCCGGCGCGCTGGACCACACCGGCCTGGTTAACTCCGCCGACGGCGAGACGCTGCATTACACCCCGCACGACTTCCGCAGGATGTTCATCACCGACGCCATCATGAACGGGCTGCCGCCGCACATCGCCCAGGTCATCGCTGGCCATCGCGACATCAACGTCACCCTCCGCTACAAGGCCGTCTACCCCGAAGAGGCCATCCAGGCCCACTTGGCGTTCCTGGCCCGGCGTCGGTCCTTGCGGCCGAGCGAGGAGTATCGCGTGCCCACCGACGAGGAGTGGCAGGAGTTCCTCGGTCACTTCGAGCGCCGCAAGGTGTCGATCGGCACTTGCGCCCGGGCGTTCTCCACGCCCTGCATCCACGAGCACGCCTGCGTCCGCTGCCCGATGCTCTGGCCTGATCCGAACCAGCGGCCCCGTCTCGTCGATATCCGCGACAACCTCACGGCCCGCGTTGCCGAAGCCGAGCGTGAAGGTTGGCCCGGCGAGGTTGAAGGCCTGCAGATCAGCCTCGCCGGCGCTGAGGACAAGTTGGCCCAGATCGACCGGCGGCCCGGCCCCCAGGCGGTCGGCCTCGGCCGCCGGGGTGCTGGACCGGCCGTCCACGAACGCCCTGTCGTGGCGGCTTCAGGGCAGGCAAGCCGTGCTCAATCGACCTGACCCGGCTCCCTCGCCGGGCCTGCACGCCAACGCCGCTGCCGTGCAGCGTCACCGACCCGAAGGAGAACCGATCCCCATGGTGATCGAGCCGGACGACACGAACAACTGGCCCTGGGCCGTGGGCCCTTCGGCCCGGACCTACCCGGACCATCCCCAGATCGACTCCGACTCGGCCTGGATCCTCGCCCAGGCGGTGGCCGAGCTAGCCAGCTTGCGCTGCCCGTCACACGGGTTGGCCGACTCCCTGGCGGACCTGCACGCCTCCGTCAGCCTGTTGCGCCAGGGACGGGCGTTCCTGCCCGCGGTGGTGGCCGACGCTCGGGCCCAGGACCGCTCTTGGAGCCTGATCGCCGCGCAGCTCCAAGTCTCACCCGCCGCCGCTCGCCGCCGCTACGGGCCCAGCGCTCTGACGATACGCCCCTGACCAAGACTCGCATCGAGGGCCATCATGGCGCCCCCGGCCGGCACACTCTTGACCGGCGTTGGCGATGCGATCCGGCACGACCCGGCGTTGGCAGTTCTGTCGACGCCGGGATCTTCCGTTGCCTTGGAACCAGTTCAGTGAATACGGCCTGACCATCGCCACATGTGTGGTGGCCGACCCCGAGTCCAAGGGGGGCTCGGAGGCCACCGTGCGGGTGGCCAAGGCCGACCTGGTGCCCTGCGACGCCAACCTGCTCCCCGCCTACGGGAGCTTCGCCGCCCTGGAGGCAGCCTGTGACGCCTTCTGCACCGAGATCAACGCCCGTGACCACCGGGTGACACGGCGGGCGCCGGTGGAGATGCTGGCCGAGGAGCGCCACCGCCTGCACCGCCTGCCCGAGCGGGCCTACACCGCCGCCTTCGGGGTCTCCCGCACCGTCGGGGCCAACACCCCCGTCATCGCCCATGAGGGCTGTGAGTACTCCGTCCCCCACCGCCTGCGGGGAGAGACCGTCTGGGCCCGGGCCCACGGCGAGCACATCGTCATCACCCATGTGGGAATGACCGGGGCGGTCGAGGTCGCCCGCCACGAGCGGACCACGCCGGGCAACCCCCGCCATGTCGACGAGCACTTCGGCCCGACGCCGGAGGGCCCGCTGCACCGCATCCCCCGGGCCACCAACGACGCCGAGGCCGCCTTCCTGGCCCTGGGGGCGGGAGCGGCGCTGTGGCTGAGCGCCGCCGGGGAGGCCGGCGTGAGCAGGCCCCGCCCCAAGATGGCCGAGGCGGTGGCCCTGGGGGCGCTGCACGGGACCGCGACGGTGGACTGGGCGCTGGGCCACGCCGCGGTGATGGGCCGCTTCGCCGAGGGCGACCTGGCCTCGATCATCGCCCACCACGCCTCGGCCGGCCCGGGCGAGGCCCGCAGCGCGGGCGATGAGCACACCCTCCAGCCCGGCACCTCCGCCTGGGAAGGCTTCGGCCGATGAGCGTCGTGTGGGAGTGCGGCTCCTGTGGCACCCGCTCGCTGGAGCGGCGCTGTGAGGAGTGCAACCTGTTCTGCTCCAAGGTCGGCACCGGCGCCGGAGTGCCCGGCGTGTTCGGAGCTGATTTCCGTCGCCGAGCTGGTGGCCAGTGCGGGGAGCGAGGGTGGTGAGGTTCCCACCGACGTGGTCATCGGCGTTGACGAGCTCGACGCCGTGGAGCTGGCCGGGGTCCTCGACTACATCGCCGGGTGGCTCACCGACGCCCCGCAGGTCGTCGTCGCCAGCCTCGGCGACCACGGCGGTGGGCCAGGGGCGCCAGGGGCCCTCCTCGAAGCCCTGGCCCGTCACAGCCGGGCCCTGACCGCGGCGGTCACCTCGTGAGGACGCCGGAGCCCCCGCCGCTGGCCGAGGACATCGAGGCGCTGCTGCGCCGCCTGCGCCTGCCCCACATCCGCCGCCACGCCCCCGAGGTGATCGCCACCGCCCGGGCCCAGCGCTGGGAGCCGGCCGAGGTGCTGCGGGCCCTGCTCGCCGAGGAGCTGGCCGGGCGGGAACGGTCCTCCCTCGCCACCCGAAGGGCGGCGGCGGCCTTCCCTGCCGGCAAGAGCTTCGAGTCCTGGGACCCGGCCGCGTCGTCGATCCCCGCTCCCACCCAGTCCGCCCTGCGCACCCTGGAATGGGTGCGCAGGCGGGAGAACCTGGTCGTGTGCGGGCCGTCGGGCACGGGCAAGACGATGTTCCTCGAAGCTCTGGGTCAGCTGGCGGTGGAGGCGGGGATGAAGGTGGCCTGGTTCGCCCTGGAGAACCTGGGTGCCCTCGTCCGTCGCCACCGGGCCGACGACACGGTCACCCGTGCGGTGGCGCGCATCTTGGGGTCCGAGCTGGTCGTGATTGATGACATTGGACTTCTTCCCGTGAGCCCCGACGCCGCCGAGGGCCTCTACCGCCTCGTCGATGCCGCATACGAGAAGCGTTCCGTCGCCGTGTCGTCCAACCTGCACCCGTCAGGTTTCGACGAGCTAATGCCCAAGACGTTGGCCGGGGCGACTGTTGACCGCCTCCTCCACCACGCCCACGTGTGCGTCACATCCGGCGACAGCGTGCGGCTTCAGCAGGCGACCAACGGCAAGGGGGTGGAGCCCCTGGCCTGAGCCTGCGCAGATCTGGTGGCCATCACCGCGCAGTTCTCATGGCCGCCAGCGCGCAGTTCTCGTGTCCGCCTCCGCGCGGGTCCTGTTGGCCCTTGACACTGTGCTTCCTGCCCGGTTGCTCACGTTCCATCTCACTCGCCGCTGGGGAGCCCGTTGCGATCGTCGACCACGGGCCCGAGGAGTTTGATCGCGTGCACCTGATGCTCCACCCCGCGGAGGCGCGAAACCGATGCCGGCTACTTGTCCGTCTGGAAGTTGGCGAGGTG
>JANMRJ010000362.1:0-2327 GCA_031370985.1 Acidimicrobiales bacterium | reverse complement strand
GTCCACGCCGTGGGTCTGGCGGTGCGGGACAAGCGTTTCGACGAAGCCGAACGCGACGCGCAGGCGGCGCTCAAGCGATTGGACGAGCAAGCTTCCAAGAACGGTGGGCTCACGCCACCGGCACACAAAGCGCCCGAGCAGCTACAGAGAGTGACGAATGGGCAGACGGCTCACAAGAAGTGGATGTCATGGGCGGTGCAATGCGCCGAGCGCTTGGCATACCGTGGCTCTCAAATCTCCGTAGGACAGGGACGCCGCCGCCGCGGTGGCGCCGAAGAGATAGGCGCCCGGGTGCAATTGGACTCGTACCTCGCGGGTGATGGCTCGCAGCCGACGCCGGATTCGGTTACGCACCACTGCGCCACCGGCCCGACGGCCGATGGCGAAGGCAACCCTCGGCGGTACGGCGGGATCACCAGCCAGCCAGGTTACCGTGATCGGACCCCGCCTAACGCGCCGGCCGCTCCGGCGCAGGGCCTCAAAGGTGGCCCGGTCACGGATCGACCAAATCAGGCCGTCAGGCTGTGGCGGCCCTTGCGCCGGCGCGACGACAGGATGGCCCGCCCCGCCTTCGTCGACATGCGGTGACGGAAGCCGTGCTTCTTGGCCCGCTTCCTGACGTTCGGTTGAAATGTGCGCTTCACCCTGTGTCCTCCCCGGCAAGTGTGCTCCCCGGCGACTGTTTCATCCCCGAAAGGATCTGGTTCCCGGGCAATTCATGGTTCCCGGTGATACCACCCGGCAAGAACACCAGGCGATACGCGCGTCGACGACCGGCGCCGTACGGGCGCTCACCAGGGTAGAGCCCATGGGGGCAGGTCGCCAACCAGGGCCTGAGCGGGCCTTTCGCCCTCCCTCGCTGGTGCTACCGTCTGCCCACGCCCGGGGCCAGCCCTGGGCGTGGGCCTCGCACTTCCCTGGCTCTTGCATGTCCACAGATGTAGCCAGCGGATGCCGTCCCGCGTTATCCACATCTGTGGGTAACGCTGTGGACCAAGAGGACAGGGGAGGTCGCGGAATGCCAGGGGCTGAACGCCTGTGGGGCGCCTGCGTCGGCGTGTTGCGCAACGAGGTGCCCGACAGTATTTGGAATACGTGGCTGGCATCGGCCCGCCCCCATGCCCTCATCGACCACCGGTTGTTCCTCACCGTGCCCAGCCCGTTGGCCAAGGAGCGGATCGAGGCCCGGTACCTGGAATTGGTCACCGACGTCGTTAGCAATGTCGCCGGGGAGCCCCACGAGGTGGTGCTCGAGGTGCGGACCGACCCGGCCGTCCACGACGACGAGGTCGACCCTCGCCCCCAACTCGACTTCGACGGTCCGCCACTGCGCACCGGACCGAGCGCCGGTGCTCGGGCCGACCTCGCCGCCGCGCTCACTGGCAGCGGCATGCCCGAGATCGGCCTCAACCCGGCCTACACGTTCGAGAACTTCGTCATCGGCGAGTCCAACCGCTTCGCCCACGCCGCCGCCCTGGCTGTGGCTGAGCAGCCGGCCAAGTCCTACAACCCGCTGTTCATCTATGGCGACACCGGCCTGGGCAAAACCCACCTCCTTCACGCCATCGGGCACTACGTACGCCAGCACCTCCCCGACCTGATCGTCCGCTACGTCTCGACGGAACACTTCCTGAACGACTTCATCGACGCCATCCGCACCAACGCCACCTCGTCGTTCAAGATGCGCTACCGGGGTTGCGACATCCTCCTGGTCGACGACGTGCAGCTCATCCAGCACAAGGAGCGCTTCCAGGAGGAGTTCTTCCACACCTTCGAGACCCTCCACAGCGCCGGCCGCCAGATCGTGCTGTCCTCCGACCGGCCGCCCAAGGAGATGGCCATCCTGGAGGACCGGCTACGCAGCCGGTTCGTGTCGGGCTTGCTCACCGATGTCCAGTCGCCCGATGTCGAGACCCGCCTGGCCATCCTGCGCAAAAAGGCCGAGCGCGAACCCGTCTCGGCGCCCGACGACGTGCTGGCCTACATCGCCACCCACATCACCAACAACATCCGCGAGCTCGAGGGCGCGCTCCACCGGGTCCTGGCCTACTCCAGCATCACCCAGATGGCCCTCACCCTGCCCGTAGCCACCCAGGTCCTGGGCGACCTCATCACCGCCAACGCCCCCCGGCCCATCACCCCCAAACTGATCCTGGAGGCCACGGCCGACATGTTCGGCCTCAGCATCGAGGACCTCCGGGGCAAGAGCCGCAGCCGCCCACTCGTCACCGCCCGCCAGATCGCCATGTACGTCCTGCGGGAGACGACCGACTTCTCCTACCCGGCCATCGGGCGTGAGTTCGGTGACCGCGACCACACCACAGTCA
>JANMRJ010000329.1:0-1359 GCA_031370985.1 Acidimicrobiales bacterium | reverse complement strand
CGGCGCCGGAGCTGGCGTTCGGCGAGCTCGGTGAACCCGACCCGGCCGGGCCAGGCGGGTGCGGCCGGGAAGCAGCGCGAACGGACGACCTCGTCGAGCTCGATCGTCTCGAACAGCTTGCCGCCGATATATGACGAGGCGGTGCTGATCCCCATCCGGGCGAGGGTCTTGCGCAGGCCCGCGTCGAGCGCCGCGATGAGATTGCCGACGGTGGCCGCGGCATCGAGCTCCTCCGCGCCGCGCGTCCCGGCCAGCTCGGCCGCCATCTCGACCGCGAGCCACGGCACGAGCCCCGTGGCGCCGACCGCGAGGACCATCGCCGCCCCGTGGACGTCGAGGACGTCGGCCGCCTCGACGACGACATCGGTCCGCCCGCGCAGGCCCGCCGCGCTGAGGGCGGCGTCGACGACCCCGGCCGCGAGGATCGACGGGACCGGAAGGCGCTCGAATGAGAAGTGGCGGTCGCTCAGAACGATGAGCTCGGTTCGGCCGCGGGCGGCCGCGACAGCGTCGGCGGCGAGGCGATCGAGGGCGGCGGCGAGACCCCTCGGTCCGTGAGCGGCCGGCCATGTCGCGTCGAGGTGGCGAACCGGCCCGCCGAAGTCACGCAGCAACGCGGGCAGGTCGGCGAGGAACGGCCGTTCCAGGCGGATCGTCCGCGAGCCGGCCGGCGGGCCGCCGAGCAGGGCCGGTCGCCGGCCGAGCTCGACGCGCAGATCCATGACCGCCCGCTCGCGCTCCGGATCGATCGGCGGGTTCGTCACCTGGGCGAACGACTGGCGGAGATGGTCGGCGATCGGGCGATCGATCCGGCCGAGTCCCGGGATCGGGGTGTCGTCGCCCATGCTCCAGAGGGGCTCGTGACCCTCGAGGGCCATCGCCTTGATGTCGAGCCGGGCGTTCTCGGCGTGGAGGCCGGCGAGGAAGCGGAGGTCCGACCCGGTCGGCGCCCGGTCGACGCCGAGCGCCGAATCGTCATCGCCGACGACGGGATCGACATGGGCGGTTCGCGCGGCGTCGTGGATCGGCAGACGGCGGAGGAGGTGGGCCTTGGCCTCGACGTCCTCGAGGATGAGCCCGCGGGCCGGGTCGACGAGGAACAGCTCGCCCGGTCCGAGCCGACCGCGACGGACGGTGTCCTCGGGCGGCAGCGGGATGGCCCCGGCTTCGGAGCAGACGGCGACCAGCCGATCGCGGGTCACCGCAAACGCCGCGGGTCGGAGGCCGTTGCGATCGGCGATCGCGCCGACCCGCCGCCCATCGCCGAAGACGATCGCCGCGGGTCCGTCCCACGGCGCGAGGAACCCGGCGGTCCGGCGGCGGAGCGCCGCGACCTGCGGATGTGGCGCCCGGCGCAGC
>JANMRJ010000324.1:0-2628 GCA_031370985.1 Acidimicrobiales bacterium | reverse complement strand
ACCCGGTCAGCGCACGGGCCGAACTGTGACGTAGCTACCAGCACTGCCTCGGGTGTCTCCAGGACCGCTCCCATGATGAGACGCTGAGTTCCATCCAAAGACCACAGGTCGTCCCCTCGCAGGTGCCATAGCGCCGCGCGTTCTCCGTCCGGCTCTGTTGCTAAGGACCGCAGAGCGCACACCTCGCCGCCGCTCGAGATCCCTTGAGTCCACAGGTCCCCCGGAGCGAGGCGACGGGCGATCGTCTCAAGGCTCTGCGCCTCGTAGACCGCAAGCTCCCGCCCTTCCGGTACGAACAGGTTCCCCTCACTGACTACGGCCGGCCCGCTCGGCAGGCCGGCTGAGCTGGTGTCGGCGAGCGCCGTGCCGGTCCTGAGATCGACGAGCACGCGCCGCCGGCCGATGACGAGGTACCCGTTGTCCGCCGACTTAATCACCACAGACGGCTGAGAGCAGAACCCGTATGGTGCTGCTGTGTGCATCTCGCCCTCGGGAAGCCTGAGAGTCCAGAGTAGGTCGGCGCTCGGGGCCCCCGCAGCGGCGACCGTGACATCTACCCGCAACGCGACGACTGACAACCGGTCGCTTCCGTCGTGTAGTGCCAGCAGCAGCAGTTCTCCCTCCGGAGTGGCACCGGCCGACGCGACCGCAGCATCCTGCCGCCACCCCGAGACAATGCGGCTGTTCACTGCTTCGGCATCGCTGTCGTACCGGCGCCCCGAGGGTTGACCGGCACCGGGGTGCCCCGGCGTGCTTCGATGAGCCAGAAGTCGGGAGGACTCGCTCTCTGAACGAACGCGTTGTCGTTGGAGCAGAACGCCACGAAGGCACTGACATCCTTTCCTGAGCGTGGTCCGAAGAGATGCACCTTCAGCTCCTCTTGAGTCATGTTGGCATTTGGCGAGATGCTTGTCGCGTACGCACCCCAGAGAGGGGACCCCTCCCTCGCAGAGTTGATCCCGGAGGGCCGGGGAGCCGGAGCTCCTTCCTCCATCTCTTGTACAGCACTGCTCTCCCCTCGGCGCACACGTCGAGAGGATCGCATCATCGGCACACTGCGTCAGCAGTGGTTCGCACATGCTCGTCTTCTCGTCGCGCACCTGACCCGCTGGTGGCGGGCCTTTTCCACAGTCGCTTCCCACCCCGGCTCTTGACCGACATGACACTGCGGCGGTTTGGGCTCCCCGCCTGCACGGCGAGCCCGGAGGGTCTGCCTCCATCACTGGAACAGCACGGATCGTGCTGGCGATCTTCTACCTCGCCCACACTCTCCTTTCAGGACACACAGTGGATGAATTGTTGGCCACTTTGACGCCGTTACTCAGATGACCCTGAAGCCGAGCCGGGTGCCTCCGCTCTTGTTGGCCAGGAGGTCGCGGTCATCCTCGAGAAGAGTCCAGCAAGCGACCAGCTCCTCGGGTTCCCACTCCCGGCGCACGGCCACCCCTCCTGTCGTCCCGTCAGACAGGCTAGCTATCAAGTGCCGAGAATGCTCAGAGTCGGCACTTCGGGCAGGGGTCTAGAGTCGCCGTACTGCCTGACCTTCTACTCCCCTTATGGGGGAAACAGCAGTATTGCCGCCGCCACCTGAAAACTGCCCGGCAACACCGACGCAGTAGCTGCCTTTCGAGACGAGGTTACCCGGTACTGGTTCAAGGCGCTCCGGCGCCGCAGCCAGCGAACCCGGGTCAACTGGGATCGGATGACTCTCTACGTCAAGCGGTGGTTCCTGCCCGCCGAGGAACGCACGGCGATCGAGGAGGCCAGCCTGGTGCTGCGCAAGACCCGGGCAATGCGCTCCCACAAGTTGATCCCGCTCACAGTCGTGACCGAGACGGCCGGATGAGTGCCCGCCGCACGCCGGCCGAAGTCCTGGGTGAGTCCCGTCGCCGGGACAGCCAGGCCAAGCGTGGCCGGGTTCTCACAGTCCTCGAGGAGATGGTCCGCGGCGGGGATCCGGTGAGCTTCGCCGCGGTGGCTGTTGCCCGCCACCCTCGATGAACACGGCGGCGACACCCAACGTAGAGACCGCCTCCAGACGCGGGTAGGCGCCGTCGCCCACGAGCGGGCATCACACGGCTGACGGCGGGAGTGTGTGGGTGGTGATGTCGAGACGGACCCCGGTGGGGATGATCGCCTGGTAGCCGAAGCGCTGGACAAGGTCGAGGAGGAGCTCCGCCGCCACGATCTCGATGCCGGGCCCCGAAGGGATGTCGGCGGTGATGGTGAGACGGTGGACAACGTCGTCGGGGAGGTCGTGGCTCATTCGGCGGTGACCTCGGTCACGGCCGCCCGAGCCGAGGACTCGTCCACGATCGCCTTCTTGGCTGCGTAGGCGGCGACGAGGGACTGCAACGCCAGGTTGTTGACCGCCCGGGGCAGGCCCCGGCTCACCTGGTGGACCAAGGCAACGGCGTCCTCGGTGAACAGGGTGTCGGACCGCCCGGCGATCTTGAGGTGCCCCACGATGTAGCTCGCCGTCTCGGCCGGCGTCATGGGCGGCATGGCGTAGCGGAGGGCGATCCGCTGGTCGAGGGCGGCAAAGGTCCCGAGCTTGATGCGCCGGCGCAGCGTGGGCTGGCCGACGAGCAAGCAGGCGAAGGCCGAGTGGGAGTCCATGTCGGCGCT
>JANMRJ010000290.1:0-9574 GCA_031370985.1 Acidimicrobiales bacterium | reverse complement strand
CCCGACCGTTGGCGCGGTCGGTCCTGTGTTGTGACGGGGAGGACCTGTTGGGGACCGCTTCTCGCTGCCCGGGCACCGACAGGTAGGCACAGGGCCGGCTCTGCCGGCCCGGCCCCGACGTACTGCCACCTCGGCCGGCCTTCACGCGAGTGAGCTCAGACCGCCCCCAGGAACCACCGACTCGTGCTCACCGCGGCGCTCAACGGCGGTCTGAGGTCACTCGCTAACGCTAGCTAGCGGGCGGTTGTCGGGGTGGTGGAACTGGACGCGGCTGCGGCGGAGGGGACGTTGGGGTCGCTCTTGAAGCTCTCGGCGATCTTGTCGAAGGTGCCGGCCAGGCCCTGGAAGTCGTCCGGCAGGGACTGGAAGACCAGCACGTTCATCTTGTTGCCCGAGAACAGGAAGTAGTGGGCGTGGACCGCGGTGACCCCGCCATCGACAAATGTGTAGAAGTAGTAGTAGCCCAGCATGCCGTTGAGCGAGATGGCCTGGCTCTTCAGGACCTGGACAGTGCTGTTGGACGCGACCAAGCCGTCGGTGACCGCCTTGAAGTTCTCGAGGTTGGCGGTCGTGGCGGGGGTCTGGATCGGCACGACCCGGACCGTGAAGGCCACGTTGCTCCCGCCGTCGAGGGCGAGGCGGTAGTCAGCTACGGGCACCTCGACCTTCCGCCACGACCGCGGGTAGTCGACGGTGAAGCCGGTCTGGGCGTCGCGGAAGGTGGTGGTGGGCACCGCCGTCGGCGCCGCAGGGGCCGGGCCGGCGTTCTCCGACGAGCGGTTGTTCAGGGCGACGGCGACGGTGACGAGCACGACCGCCACCACGGTCAGGACGCTGAGGACAATGATCAGCGTGTTCTGCGACCGGGGTGCCGGCGCCGGCCCATCGACGGCGTCGGGGTCAGAGGCGTCGTCGGCCACCGGCGGAGGCCGCCGGACGGGCGGCTGGGAGCGCCGTGCCGGCGGTGGGGGCCGGCGTTGGGAGGCCTTGACCTCGGCTCGGCTCGGTGGGCGCCGGCGGGGCGCCTCGGGGCGCGGCCGCGGCGGGCGGCTCGGTGGTTGCTCATCGACATCGGAAGCCATCAGGGCCCTGCGTTCACTCGTGTCCCGGGAGTACGGGTGCGGACTCTCGGGAGGCTAGGCGCCCGGAAACTCCTCCGAGCGAGAAAATCTCTCATCTGCGGCCCACGGATCCGTTGACCGCCTATCTGTAGAAAGTCTATTGTGACTTCGCATTCAACGGAAGGGGTTTGCATGCTCAAAAGCATTGCTGCGGTCGACTTGTCCGGCTGGATCGTCGGGTACATCGTCGCGACTGTCCTCATCACTGTCGTGGTCATCCTGGTTGGGATCATCCTTGGGCTGGCCCGGCGCATCGGCGTACAGGCCGATGTCGTCGTCGGCGCCCTCGACCAGGCACGCATCAACACGCTCCCGCTCTGGGACGTAGACAAGGTCAACGGGGGCGTTCGGTCCATCATCAAGAGTGCCCAGGAGGCACGCAGCGCACTGGGAGGTGGGCAATAGTGGGCGGCATCCTCGGCGACGTGGCCAGAGAACACATCACGTACTGGTGGATCACCCTCGGCCTCGGTGCCGTGGTCATCTCCGCCGTCATCCTGCTCCTGTCGCTGCTCATCACGTTCGTCGACGACATCGACAAGAACGTGCGTGAGGCGTGGGACACGGCTACCCGAGTGGCGCAGAACACCGCCACCACCTGGATGCTCAACCAGGCCGGCTCGCTGACCGCTGACCTCCGCAACGAGGTCCGCAAACACGCCGAGCTGTTCGAGGCCGCCGCCGCCGCAGAGAGAGGAAGGTAGTCGTGACGCTTCGCGTCTTCTTGACCGTCCTGGAGATCGGTCTCCTGGTCGGCGTTCTGGCCTCGTTCCTGAACATCGTGGCCAAGCAGCTCAACCGCATCTCGGCCAACCTGGCTCGTATCGCCTGGGGTGTCCGGGCGGTCGAGGTCATGTGCGGGGTCATCGGCCCCGCCGTCGACCGCATCAACGGCAACCTGGTCGATGTCAACAACGACCTGACCCGCGCTGCCGCCGCGGCCGAGACCCTGGCCTAAGCACCCGTTTCAGCAGTGACCGGCCCGGGAGGCCGGTCTGGCCAGAGCAGTGACCGGCCCGGGAGGCCGGTGTCTGGCCAGCACTCACGGGACCTTTTGTTGATTGGTCCCGTGACCGACTGGCCGTTGCCCCCGCTGTACGAACCGAGAGGCCCGCGCGACTCCGATGAGGAGGTCGTGCGGGCCTTTCTTCGTCACCGTGGCCCCACCCCGCACTCCGAGCGCCTCCATGTGGAGGACCGGGTGCTCCGGATCGACGGCGACCTGCCCCTCGCCCTCTGGATGGGTCCCCGCTCCGTTCTCCTCCTCTTCGACCTCACCGACGACCTGGTCGAGATCCGGGCTGGGGTGGCCGATGCGCTGGCCGGCGAGGGCCTGACCATGCTCGACGAGCAGCAACCGCTCGGAATCGTCGTCGGCATGCAGTTGGTGGGTGCCCGCACGCTCACCTGGGACCTGTGGGGCGCCGACATCGACGAGGCTTTTGCCGACCTGCGCACCGCGGCCATGGGCGGCGAGAACGACACGCTCCTCGGCGGCGGCCTTCCCCCGAGCTTTTGACCGCGTCAACTCAAGCCGGCCCGCTCCGAGCCGTCATCTTCGATGTCGACGGCACCCTCGTCGACAGCGAGCGCCACGGGCACCGGGTGGCGTTCAACCGGGCCTTCGAGGCGTTCGACCTGCCCTATCGCTGGGACGAACTCACCTACGGTGAGCTACTTCACACCACTGGTGGCCAACGTCGCATCGACGGGTACCTGGCCAGCCAGGGCGTCGGCGATGCCGAGCGGGCCCGGCTGGCGCCGGCCCTGCACGTACGGAAAACCGAGATCCTCGAAGGGTTGGTCGATGCCGGCCTGATCGAGGTCCGTCCGGGCGTGGCCCGCCTGCTCGCCGAGCTGGCCGGCGAGGGCATCACCCTGGCCGTCGGCACCACCGGTAGCCGGCGCTGGGTGGAACGGCTCCTCCGCCGGATGCTCCCGACCGTCGAGTGGGCCGTCATAGTTACCGGCGACGACGTGACCGCCCGCAAGCCCGATCCCGAGGTGTTCGACGTGGCGCTCCGTCGACTGGGCCTCGACCGGCCGGACGGTGCGGTGGTGGTGGAGGACTCGGGCGAGGGCCTCGCCGCGGCGCGGGCCGCCGGCGCCTGCTGCGCGGTCGTCGTCAACGGCTATACCGCGGAGCACGACCTGGCCGGCGCCGATCTCGTCGTCGATGGCTTCGGGGAGCCTGGTGCGCCGGCCGGCGTCGTCGCCGACCCCCACGGCATCCGCTTCGAAGGCATCCTCACCGCCGGCCTGCTCCGAACGCTGGTCGAGCGTCGCTCGCAGTAGGCTGTCCATCGCCCGTTCTGGGAGGGTCCCGCAGTTGGAGAACGCCGTGGATAAGGCCGTAGAGCACACCGTCGGGTCCATTGGCACGACCGGCAGTGGGGCGAACGGCCACCACGCCGTCCAAGATCCCGCCGACGATCCCGCCGAGAAGCTGTTTGCCTTCACGACCCGCTCGCGGCTCAAAGGCCCGTGGTTCTTCCCGCACATGCTCTACGCCACCATGCGGGTGCGCCGGCAGCTCAAGCGCACGGGCGATGTCGTCCGGTGGGCCAGCATCATCGCCGGCCCCAGCGAGTTCTGGACGATCAGCATCTGGAAGAGCCGCCACGACATGCAGGAGTTCATGCGGTCGGGCGCCCACGACGACATCATGTGGTTCTTCTCCAAGTGGCTCCGGTCGTTCTGGCTCATGCGCTGGCGGCCGGGCCCCGAGGAGATCGGCGAGCTGAAGGGCCTGGCCATGGGCCGCCCGGAGCCGGCCTACCGGTCCACCGACGGGGCCAAGCCGGAGGCGCTGGAGATGGCGCTCGAGCACCTGCCCAAGTTGCGGTCCGCCATGAGCGTTGACGGCGAGGTCACCTATGACACCACCCCGTACGCCCGCCGCCGGCGGGCCGAGGTGCGGGGTGCCGGCGGCGGGGTCGTCCACATCAAGACCGGTCCCCTGCGTACCGTCGAGGCGTTCGGTGCCCTGCGGGCGCTGGAGCGTGAGTCCCGGGGCGACCCCGACTACCTGAAGGGCGTGGTCGGGATCAGCCGCCCGGGCCAGCTCTACATGCTCACCGTGTGGCGCGACCGCGCCGGCACCAGGCGCATGTTGCGCTCCCCGCAGGTCCGCAAGCTCACCGAGCGCTACCCGGGTACCTGGGCCAACGAGTGGTTGCCGGAAAACGAGTTCGGCCACTGGGACGGACTGCGGCTCCGTCGGAGCCGGGTGCGCTACTCGATCCAGATGCCCCAGGCGGCCATGGATCTGGACAGGGGCGCGGTTGTCGAGGCCTCAACCATCGACGACCCCGGGGTCGGCGATGCCGTCGTCGAGGGCCAGGGTCCCGAACGTGACCCGCAGCGCTCTCAGGGTTGATCTCGGGGTTTCCCCGGGCGCCTGCGCCTGGCCCCCCGGCTAAAGTGGTCGCATGCGCGATCGGCGAGGGGGCTGAGCCATGGCCACCCAGGCACTCAAGTGCGAGCGTCACGGTGAGGCCACCCGTCTCACCTGCGTCGAATGCGGCAAGCCCATCTGCCCCAAATGCGCGGTGCGCACCGACGTGGGGCTCAAGTGCGAGGCCGATGCGAAGGGGGTCGAGCTTTCCAAAGAAACGCTTGCTCTGCTGCGGCCGTCCCGCACGCCGGTCTACCTCGGCATCGCGGGCATTGCCGTGCTCCTCGCCCTGGTCGTCTTTGGTCTCACCCGGGGCGGGAGTGACAGCGAGACGCCGACCGCGGCGCTGCCCGCCGTCGGCACCTGGGCCGCCGCGCCCGACCTGGTCAGCATCCGGGGCACCACCACCGCCGTCGTCCTGAAGGACGGCAAGGCGCTCGCCGCCGGCGGCGGCGTGGGCCAGCAGGCGATCGCCGCGGCCGAGATCTTCGACCCGGCCGCCGCCGTGTGGCAGCCCACCGGGGCCATGAACCATGCCCGCCGCGGCCACCAAGCTGTGCTCCTGGGCGACGGCCGGGTGCTGGTCGCCGGCGGCATCGCCGAGGGCGACCTGCTCTCCTCCGCCGAAATCTATGACCCCGGCACCGCCAAGTGGACCATCACCGGGGCCATGAGCGTGCCCCGGCTGGGCGCCACCTTGACGCTGCTTACCAACGGCAACGTCCTGATCACCGGGGGCACCGTGGCCGAAGGTGCCTCGGGCTCCGGCGGCGGGCAGACCCTCCGCCCCGACGCAACTGCCGAGACCTTCAACGTCGCCGCCGGCAGGTGGACGAAGACGGCCGGCTCTATGAGCACGCCCCGCTTCGAGCACACCGCCACCGCCCTCGACGACGGCCGGGTCCTCATCGCCGGCGGCCAGGGCCCGCCGGCCAACGGCATCAGCGGCGCCCTCGCCAGCACCGAAGTCTATGACCCCGCGGTCGACAGCTTCCGCAAGTCCAACGACATGGGCGACGCCCGCTTCAACCACACCGCGGTGAAGCTGCCCGACCGCTCGGTCATGGTGGTCGGCGGCGCCGGCGGCACCAACGGCGACACGTCGCTCACGACCGCTGAGGTCTTCAATCCCGGCGACGGGAGCTGGACTGCGGCGGGCGTCCTCACCGGCAGCCGCACTGGGCACGTGGCCGCCGTCTTCCCCGACGGCCGGGTGCTGGTGGCCGGCGGGGAGTCGGTGACCCGAGGGAACCGTCGAGCCCTCAGCACCGCCGAGATCTTCACCCTCGACAAGCGTGAGTGGCGATCCGCAGGAATGATGAACTGCCCCCGCAGCGAGGCCTCGGCCGCCCTGCTCGGCGACGGGAGTGTGCTCGTCGTCGCCGGTGACTTCGCAGCCCCCGGTCAGCAGCCCGATCCCAAGGGTTGCGCCGACCGGTACCGCCCCTGATCTTCAGCCAAGCGCTGTCCACCAGCTCCCGACACTTCCCAACACAGCACCGACCCCACCTCTAGCGAACACTGTCTCCGATCACACCTGAGGAGTAACGCCCATGGCCAAGAAGAACGAATCGAAGCCGCCCTCGCCCGCCGACGACGACGAGCGCAAGGCCAAGGCCAAGCGCAAGGGCCTGGTCTTCGCCATCCTGGCCATGCCGATCCTCATCGGCTTCTACGCCACCCTGCTGTGGTGGTCGAGCCCCCGCACCGAGGGTCGTGAGCTGCGCCTCGACCAGTACATCACCCTGCTGCGCCAGGGCCGCATCTCCTCGGCCACCATCTTGGAGACCGACAACCGCATCGCCGGCACCTATGACCGGGGCAAGTACTGGGTGGCGGTGGCCGCCGGCCGGGAGACCATCTTCGCCCGGCTGACCTCGGCCCTCGAAGACGCCGGCGTGCCCCTGAAGGTCCAGCAGCAGCCGCTGAAGAACCTCCTGGTGCCAGCGTCGCTGATCCTGCCCGCCTTCATCGTCGTCGACGGCTTCCTTATCTTGTTCCTGGCCTTCCGCGGCGGTGGCTCCGACGGCTACAGCGCCTTCGGCAAGTCCCGGGCCAAGCGCATGGCCACCGGTGAGTCCAAGATCACCTTCTCCGATGTGGCCGGCGTGGACGAGGCCATCGAGGAGCTGGCCGAGGTGAGGGACTACCTGGGTTCCCCCGACAAGTTCCTGGCCATGGGCGCGGCCGTGCCCAAGGGCATCCTGCTCACCGGTCCCCCCGGCTGTGGCAAGACGCTGCTGGCCCGGGCCCTCGCCGGTGAGGCCAACGTGCCGTTCTTCTCCATCTCCGGTTCGGAGTTCGTGGAGATCTTCGTCGGCGTCGGCGCTTCGAGAATCCGTGACTTCTTTGCGGTGGCCAAGTCAGCGGCCCCCTGCATCGTCTTCATCGACGAGCTCGACGCCGTAGGCCGGGGCCGTAGCGCGATGGCCGTCGGGGGCCAGGACGAGCGGGAGGCCACCCTCAACCAACTCCTCGTCGAGATGGACGGCTTCGAGAGTGGTTCGGGCGTCATCGTGCTGGCCGCCACCAACCGCCCCGACATCCTCGACGCCGCGCTGCTGCGCCCCGGGCGCTTCGACAGAAGAGTGGGCATCGACCGCCCCGACGTGCGCGGCCGTGAGGGCATCCTCAAGATCCACGCCCGGGGCAAGCCCCTGGCCGCGGAGATCGACATGGCCGCGGTGGCCAAGCGCACGGTGGGCTTCACCGGCGCCGACCTGGCCAACGTGGTCAACGAGGCCGCCCTGCTCGCCGCCCGCCGGGGCTCCACCCAGGTGGAGGCCAAGCACATGTTCGAGGCCATCGAGCGCGTCGTCGCCGGCCCCGAGCGCCACACCCGCATCCTCAGCCCCCAGGACCGCTACCGCATCGCCTTCCACGAGGCCGGCCACGCCGTGGCCGCCACCGCCCTGCCCGGCACCGACCGGGTGGGCAAGCTGTCCATCGTGGCCCGGGGCCACGCCGGCGGCTTCACCTGGTACGTGCCCGAGGGCGACAGCCTCTCCGTCACCCGCTCCCAGCTGCTCGACCGCATCGCGGCCATGATGGGCGGACGGGTGGCCGAGGAGATCGTCACCGGCGAGTTCAGCTCCGGGAGCCAGTCCGACCTGGAGCAGGCCGGCAGCCTGGCCCGGCGCATGGTGGCCGACTTTGGGATGAGCCTCAAGCTGGGTCCCTTCATCGTCAAGCCCTTCTCGAACGGCTTCCAGGGCGAGATCGGCGTCGGGTACTCCGAGCGCATCGCTGGCGAGATCGACGCCGAGGTCCAGGCCATCCTCAACGAGGCCATCGACCGGGCCAAGGCCGTGCTGGTCCTCAACCGGGTCACCCTCGACCAGGTCGCCCACGCCCTCATGGAGCAGGAGAGCCTGGAGGGCGACGCCCTCGACGAGCTGCTGCTCAACGTCAAGAGCGACGAGAGCACCTCCGCGGTGGCCGGCGCCAGTTCCGGGGCCGGAGCGAGCTGACATGGGCGCAGCGGGGAGACGGCGCTCGGGCTAGCCTTTGTCGGCGGCGGCTTGCCTCTCGGCCAGGACGCGCTCAACAAGGCGACATGAGCTCAATGGGAGGCGGTCCGATCATCGCCGACGCGCCGCGGGACCACCCTCGGTTGCCCGCCTGGCCGCGTTCATCGGCGCCTCCGTCGGCGCCGAGGCGGCCGGAAGACACCAGTCGAGCGCCGGACTGCCGGCGTACACTTTCATCCACTTCTCTAGGCATGTTTAGGCATGGGATCCGGGGGGAATTGCAAATGCACACGTCCTACACGCGGCGATTGGCTGTACTGGCTGCAGCGGGAGTAGCGGCGCTGACCGTCATGCCGTGGGCGGGTGCGGCCACCAATGCGCCGCAGCTGACCAAGCCGGTCAACGTCACCAAGGCCGATCTCAACCCGCAGCGCACCTACTCGGCGCCGTACCTGTCGGTGAACCCGGGCAACCCGGACCTCATCGTCGGTGGGTTCATCGAGTTCCGGGCCCGCAAGTGCGGTCTGGTCCGGTCTACCGACGGCGGCGCGACCTGGAAGATCCTGGAGTCCACACCGGAGATCAAGTCGCAGCCCTACTGCCTGGCCAACAACTCCAACATCTTCCACGCTCCCGTGGCGTGGGGCCGCGACAACTCCCTTTACCTCACCACCCACGCGTGGGACGAGCAGACCCGCACCCAGACCAGCATCATCCTGGCCAAGTCCACCGACCTGGGCGACACCTGGAACACCATCTTCGCCCGCGACGCCCGGACAACCTCGGGTGACAATCAGGAGAACGACCGGCCGGTGACGGGCCTGGTGGTCGACACCAAGTCAGGTAGCCAGGACATCGTCTACATCCTGTACCGGCGGGCCTATCCCAACAAGTTGGCGCCGAACGCCGCGCCCCAGGAGCCGGTGCTGGCCATCTCGCGCGACGGCGGGAAGACGTTCGACGAGCCGGTCTCGGCCATCGGCAACGTCTACGAGGATGCGGCCCTGCGCCAACTGCCTCTGACTTCGCGTACCACCGTTACTCTGGCTCCCGGCGTGACGACCACCGTTCCGCTGGCGGGTTCTCTGGCCTCGACGCCCGACAACGTCAAGAACTATGGGGCCTCCAGTAATGGTCAGGGCCTCACGCTGGACAACAAGGGCAACGTCTATGTGACCTACATGTCCGAGGTCGCCAACGTCGCCAGTCCTCCGCGGGCGATCATGGCCTCCAAGTCCACCGACAGGGGCAAGACCTGGACCAGCGTCATGGCCGTGCCGTTCAGCTATGAGCAGGCCCAGAACGTGCGGGAGGCGTGGACGCCCGGCGGCGGGCCCAACGGCACCCTGCATATCGTCTGGGAGTGGCGGCGCCCAGGTGACTTGAGCGCGTACGCGGAGGTCGGCTACATCCGCTCCACCGACGGCGGGGCCACGTGGAGCAAGCCGAGGAACATCGCCGACGACGACCCCAAGAAGTTCCAGGGCAAGTTCTTGCCCATGCTGTCCGTCGCCCCCAACGGTCGCCTCGACGCCGCCTGGTGGGACACCCGAGACGACCCGGGTATCCGTTCGAACGACGTCTAC
>JANMRJ010000220.1:0-6193 GCA_031370985.1 Acidimicrobiales bacterium | reverse complement strand
CCTCGAGCAGCAGCGCCTCGGTCTCGACCTCGACGCGATCGACCTCGTCGATCAGCAGCACCACGGGGTCCTCGGCGCGGATGGCTTCGAGCAACGGACGGGTGAGGAACTCCTCGGAGAACAGATCCTCTTCGACATCGGACCACGAGGTCTCGCTGCCGCGCTCGGCCTGGATGCGCAGGAGCTGCTTCTTGTAGTTCCACTCGTAGAGGGCCTTGGACTCGTCGAGCCCCTCGTAGCACTGGAGCCGGATCAGGCGACTGCCGGCCCATCGGGCGACGGCCTTGGCCAACTCGGTCTTCCCGGTGCCCGCCGGCCCCTCGACCAGCACCGGCTTGTCGAGCCGGTCGGCCAGGAAGACCACGCCGGCGGTGGCGTCATCGGCGAGGTAGTCGACACCGGCCAGCCCCGCCCGCACCGCACCAATCGACTCGAACCGCCCGCCACTCGGAAAATCAGCCACGCACCTGCCCGTCGCCGTGGACGATGTACTTGAGCGTCGTGAGCTCCCGCAGGCCCATCGGGCCCCGGGCGTGGAGCTTCTGGGTGCTGATGCCGATCTCGGCACCGAAGCCGAACTGCTCGCCGTCGGTGAAACGGGTAGAGGCGTTGACCACGACGGCGGCGGCGTCGACCTCGGCCGTGAACCGCCGGGAGGCGGCCAGGTAGGTGGTGCAGATGGCCTCGGTGTGGCCGGTGCCGTACCGGTTGACGTGGGCGATCGCGCCGTCCAGCGAGTCGACGATCGCCACCGACATCTTCAGGTCGAGGAACTCCCGGCCGAAATCCTCCTCGGTGGCCGGGCCGATCGACGGCACCAACTGACGCGATCGCGCATCGCCAACCAACTCCACGCCGGCCAACGCTTCTGCGGCCCGGGGCAGGAACTCCGCCGCCACCGAGGCGTGGACGACCAACGACTCGGCCGCGTTGCACACCGATGGGCGCTGCGTCTTGGCGTTCACCACGATGTCGAGGGCCTGGTCGAGGTCGGCGGAGGCGTCGACGTAGACGTGGCAGTTCCCGTCGCCGTCGATCACATACGGCACGGTGGCGTGTTCCAGAATCGCTTGGATCAGTGAAGGACCGCCCCGGGGGATGAGGCAGTCGATCGATTCCCGCAGGCGCATGAACTCGACCGCGGCCTCATGGCGAACGTCGTCCACCAGCACGAGCGCGTCGACCGGCAGCCCCACCTTCTCCAGGCCCTCCCGGAGCGCGGCAGCAATGGCGACATTCGACGCCAGCGCCGCGCCCGAGCCCCGCAGGAAGGCGGCGTTGCCCGACTTCAGGCACAGGCCAAAGGCGTCGCTGGTCACGTTGGGGCGGTTCTCGTAGATGATGGCGACGACGCCCAAGGGCACCCGCACCTTCTCGATGAGCAGGCCGTTCGGGCGGGTCCAGCCGGCGACGACCTCGCCTACCGGGTCGGGGAGGGCGGCCACCTGGCGCAGGCCGTCGGCCATGGACTCGACCCGGACTGGCGTGAGCCGGAGGCGGTCGACCACGGTGGCCGCGGTGCCGGCGGCCTCGGCCCGGGCCACATCGGTAGCGTTGGCGTCGAGGATCTCCATGGTCCGCTGCACGAGGAGGTCGGCGGCCGCGCCCAGCGCCGCGTCCTTGGCCGTCGTCGACGCGGTGGCCAGCACCCGGGACGCGATCTTGGCCCGCCGGCCGAGCTCGGCTACCGGTGCAGGCGGGGTCACGGGCTCGACGTTACCGGCCGTGCCGGCTCAGTCCCCGCCCATTTCAGCGAGGAAGGCGTCAGCATCCTCCGGGGTCTTGCCCTCGCTGGTCATCCGCTTTCGGAAGAAGCCACGGATCTGCTCCTCCCACGGATCGGCAGGCCGGCCCACTTCCACGCCAGCATCCCGCCGTCGAGGCTCTCAGCGTCGAACCCCTCGCCCCGTAGCCACTCGGCGGCCTCGGCGCTGCGGGTGCCGGCCCGACAGATCGTCACGACGGGCCGGCTGGGATCGAGCTCGCCCACCCGAGCGTCGAAGTCCTCCTCGGGGATGTTCACCGATCCCTCGATGTGGCCGAGGCGCCACTCGCTCTCGTAGCGCACGTCCACGAGCTGCACCTGGTCGAGCCGGCCGGCGACGGTCTGGGTGTCCATGCCCGCCGAGCGTACGCACCGCGGCAGGGGCCTACGCTCGCCGGCATGCGCCGCGTCCTCGCCCTGGTGGCTGCGGCGGCCATGGTGGCCGGCTCGATCGCCATCCGGTCCCGTCTCGACGGCAACGGGGAGGGCCGGGCCAACCCATTGCGGGTGGTGTGCGCCGCCGAGCTCGGAGCTGTGTGCGACATCCTCCGAACCCGGGTCACGGTGGAGGCGACGGCCACGACCGCCGACCGCCTCGGCCGGGCCGCGGGCGAGGACCCCGGGATCGACGGCTGGCTCGTACCGGCGCCGTGGCCCCAGATCGTCGACGGCCGGCGCCGGCAGGCCTCGTTGCCTCCACTCTTTACCGATGTCGGGACACCCCTGGCCCGCTCCCCGTTGGTCCTCGTCGTCGAGAAAGGGCTGGCGGACAGGATCGGGCCACGGTGTGGCGGCGCGGTCGGGTGGAAGTGCCTCGGCGAGCAGGCCGCGCCGGGGGGACCGGCCAAGCCCCGTCACCCGGAGGCCTCCACTGGCCTGGGCGCACTGATCCTCGGTCAGGCGACGGCCGCCTACTTCGGCCGCTCCACCGACCTCTCCACGTTCGACCTCGACGACCCCGGCTTCGCCGGATGGTTCCGGGTCCTGGAACGGGCCGCACCGCCAACCGGATCGGGTGGGTCCCCGCTGGAGGAGATGCTCGGTTCAGGCTTCGCCACGTACAACGCAGTCGGCACCATTGAGGCCGAGGCCGGCCCCACCGTGGCCGCTTCCGCGTTACGCGATCGCGTCACGGTCCTCTACCCTTCACCCATGGCGACCGCCGATGTCGTGCTCGCCGGCACCACCGGCACAACAGTGCGTCGCCTCCACGACGATGTCGGCGCCCCGGCGCGCAAGGCACTGGCCGGCGCCGGCTGGCGGACCGACGGCCCCGGCTCCACCGGCGCGCCCACCAACGGCCTGCCGTCGCCGGGCTTCCTCGACGCCCTACGCGAGCGGCGTCCATGAGGCGCCTGGGACTGACCCTGCTCGGCCTCGTCCTCGTGGCGACCGCCTGCACCAGCTCGTCGGGGTCGGGCGGCAGCGGCCAATCGGCACCCAAAGGCTGCACCACCGTCGACATCGCCTCGTCGCCGGAGAAGATCGAACTGTTCGCCGACCTGACCCGGCGGTTCAACACCTCCGCAGCGGCGAAGGAGGGCGGCTGCACGTTCGTGCGGGTGCTGCGGAAGTCGTCGGGCGAGGCCATGCGGCTGCTCGCCGGCGGCTGGCCCGACGAGGCGACCAACGGCACCAAGCCCGTGATCTGGTCGCCGGCGTCGAGCGCCTGGGGCGCCATCCTCAACCAGCGGCTCTCGGTGGCCGGCCAGCCGGCGCAAGCGCCGGCGTCACGACCCTTCATGCGGACCCCGCTCGTCATCGCCATGCCCCGCCCGATGGCCGAGGCGCTCGGCTGGCCGAACACCCCGATCGGCTACGCCGACATCCTCAAGCTGGCCCAGGACCCCGCCGGCTGGGGCGGCAAGGGCCACCCCGAGTGGGGTCCGTTCCGCCTCGGCAAGACCAACCCCAACTTCTCGACCAGCGCCCTTTCGGCCACCATCGCCCAGTACTACGCGGCCACCAACAAGACCCGTGACCTGTCGGCCGAGGACCTGGCCCGGCCCGAGGTCGACGCCTTCGCCCGGGCGGTCGAGGCGTCGGTCGTCCACTACGGCGACATCACCCTGACCTTCATGAACAACCTCTACAAGAACGACCAGCGGGGTGCCGGCCTGACCTACGCCTCCGCCGTCGCCGTGGAGGAGAAGTCGGTCATCGATTACAACTCGGGTAACCCCGACGGCATCACCGACCCCGGCGAGGTCCCCCGCAAGCCCCGCATCCCCCTCGTAGCCATCTATCCGAAGGAGGGGACGCTCTTCTCCGACAACCCGATCATTGTCCTGGACTCGCCGTGGGTGACCGACAAGCAAAAGGAGTCGGCCCGGATCTTCGAGCGCTTCCTGCAGGAGCCGGCCAACCAGCAGCGGGTGCTCGATTTCGGCTTTCGGCCGGGGAACACCGCCGTTCCAGTCGGCGCGCCGATCGAGAAGGCCAACGGGGTCGACCCCGACCAGCCCCAGAACGTGCTCGGGGTGCCGGCGCCAGCGGTGCTGGCCCGGATTCTGGATCTCTGGGGCGAGCAACGCAAGGGCGCCCGGGTCATGCTCGTCATCGATGTCTCCGGGTCGATGGGCGAGAAGGCCAGTGACAGCGGCGACACCAAGCTCGACCTGGCCAAGATCGCCGCCGTCGATGCCCTCGGTGAGTTCAAGGGCGACGACCTCGTCGGCCTGCGCATCTTCTCCACCGGGATCAGCAAGACCGCGCCGACCGAATACGTCGACCTCGTGCCGATCGGGCCGATCTCGGCCCAACGGGAGAACATCGCCAACCGCATCCGTAGCCTTGTTCCCACGCAGGGCACGCCGCTCTACACCGTGGCTGCGGCCTCGTATGCCAACCTCCGTGACACCTACGACGACAAGCGCATCAACGCCGTCGTCCTCCTGACTGACGGGCGCAACGAGGACCCCCGCAACAACGACCTCGACGGCCTCCTCAACACCCTGCGGGCCGGTAGCGAGGGTCAGGCGTCGCAGCCGGTGCGGATTTTTCCCATCGCCTACGGCAAGGACGCCGACCTCCCGGTCCTCCGGCGCATCGCCGAAGCCACCAACGCCGCGGCCTACGACGCCAGCAACCCCACCACGATCAGCAAGGTCTTCACGAACGTCATCAGCAACTTCTGACATCGACGATGCCGGCCGGCGTCGATCATGCCTAACATGACCCGTACAGGCTTTCCAAGGGGAGGAACAGCGTGAGGGCGATAGCAACCAGGATTTCCGGCATGCACCGCGGCCGACCGGCGCGTCTGGCCGTTGTGGCCGCGACGGTGCTCGGCGTGCTGCAGTTCGCCTCCGGGCCGGCGCTGGGCGCGCCCGTCTGTAACTCGACAGCCATCGCGGTCGACATCCCGACCCAGCCGATGTCGGCGGTGCTGAAGGCCCTGCCCTACCCCTCCCCTATCACCATCAGCAGCCTGACCGGCACCATCACCGGCATCACGGTGTCCCTGAACGGCGTGACCCACCCCTTCCCCGAGGACCTCGACGTGCTCCTCGTCGGCCCTGACGGCACGACGCATGTGATGCTGATGTCCGATGTCGGCGGCAACAACGGCGTCTCGAACCTGGTCAGCGGCGTCAACCTCACTCTCAGTGACGGAGCAGCGTCGTCCCTCCCCGCCAACTCAATCCTCGCCTCGGGCACGTTCAAGCCGACCGACGACGACACCGACACTGGGGAGTTCATACCCGGCAACGTCGATCAGTTCTTGGCGCCGGCGCCGACCACGCCGAGCTCCACCACCCTCCTGTCGACCTTCAACGGTATGACCGCCAACGGCACGTGGAACCTCTACGTCGTCGATGACGACCCGGGGCCCCCCACGCCGGCGCCCCAGGGCCTGCTCGGCGGCTGGTGCATCGACATCACGACCAGTGTCGTGCCAAGCAGCTCCAGCTCGTCCACTCCGAATTCCAGCTCTTCGAGTTCGAGTTCGTCATCGTCGTCCAGTAGCTCGTCCAGCAGCTCGACCTCGACCAGCTCCTCGACATCCACCTCGACCTCGACGACACTCCCGCCGACCACCAGCACCTCGACCTCGACCTCGACCTCGACGTCGACGTCGACCAGCACATCGACGTCGACCAGCACCTCGACCTCGACCTCGACCAGCACTCCCTCGACGCTCCCATCGACGTCGAGCACCTCCACGTCGAGCAGCAGCACGTCGAGCAGCAGCACGTCGAGCACCTCCACCACGATGCCTCCGCTCACCGCCTGCGCCACCCCGCCGCCGGCCACCATCCAGGCCGTCGCCGGCGTCCCGACCTCCGGCACCCCCGGCAACGACGTGATCTACGGCACCGCCGGCAACGACCGTATCTTCGGCGGGGGTGGCGACGACTTCATCGTCGGCTTCGGCGGCGACGACCAGCTCGTCGGGGGTGACGGCAACGATGTCATCTGTGGCGG
>JANMRJ010000211.1:0-1383 GCA_031370985.1 Acidimicrobiales bacterium | reverse complement strand
GCCGCGCACTCGGCCTCGATAAACGGCTCGCTGATCCCGTGTCGTCGCAGCACCATCGCCAATGCGTTGGGGAACCGGTCGATGACCGTGGCCGCTGGGGCGAGGGACAGCAGTACGGGCAGCAAGGTCGACTCGTTGACGAACAGCGCCGCCTGGGGCTTCCAGAACAGGACCGTCGCGTACCAGCCGCCGAGGACCGTCGTCGGATGACCGACCTGGCCCCGCGACGGAGCGCCGACCCGTTCGAGGAACTTGCCGGTCCCGTGGACGACGTACACGGTGGCGAGTCTCGCGTGGCGCGGGGCGGGGCGGCCCTTGTCCGGGCTATGGATCACCCGTATAACGGGCGATCAGGGGGCGGGGCCCCCGCCACCACCGGCCGTGATTATGGGATCACGTTCGTCCTGGCTGACCCTCCGCCGAGACGTACTTCATCAGGGCTCAGAGGCGGCTCGTCGGGCATCAGTCTCTCCCGGGAGACAAGCAGAACGGATGTCCGGCCGGATCGAGCATGACGACGACGCGGTCCTGTTGCGGCTGGTGGTCTGCGACCTGTGCGCCTCGCGCTACGGCGTCGTCGAGAAGCTCGGAGAAGCGGGTGCGCCGATCCGGTCCATTCCCCAAGTTGTCCACGGCGATGTCCAAGTGCATGCCCATCTGCTGCTCGCCGGCGACAGTCGGCCACACGGGCCGTACGAACGGATCCTCGCGCTGGAACTCAAGCTTCTGGTCGCCGGAGGGCAACTCAACCAGTGCCCACCCACCGGAGACCTTCTCGGAGCGATCCACGACTCGCCATCCCAGCAACCACTCGTAGAACTCGGCGAGCTGCCAAGCATCGCTGCAGCCCAGAACGGGACCGCTCAATCCAGTACGCACAGGTTCCACGAGTGGATCTTGCCTGGTGACGATCACCAGCGCAGGCAGGCCCTGGCCCATCCGGCATCACTCCTGGCCGGCGGTAGGGGACCGTTCCGAGTATCACGCCGTCGCGACATTATGGGGCACATCTGAAGAATCAGTTCTGCGTAGGGTGGGCGAATGGCCTCGAGAGATACGGTCCTAGCAAATACGGACGAGATGTTGTCGATGGCGGAGAGAGGCTTGGCGGACGCCCTAGGGCAGGATCCGACGCGCCGAAGGGCTGGCGTGATGAATCTCTCCACCTATGGCCGAAGTGTCACGCTCGCCATCCAAGGGCTCAGCAGTTCGGAACCCGCGTTCGTTGAGTGGTGGAAGCCCTACCAGGACTGGATGACTGCCGACCCGCTGATGAAGTACTTCAACGACACTCGGGTGGCCATCGTGCACCGCGGGGAGTTGGCAACCAGCACGAGCATGGTCATTGGCGGCTCTGGCCCGGTCGACCTTGGCGCCCCAGAA
>JANMRJ010000180.1:0-4581 GCA_031370985.1 Acidimicrobiales bacterium | reverse complement strand
GTAGAGAGGTAGCTGCGGACGTTGGCGAAGCGGGTCGCCCCGGCCTGGCCCCGGAAGCACGAGCCGATCTGAGATCTTCACACGCCCATTCGCACAAGTGGTGGACCCTCGGCGCACCGACCTGAATGGTTACCCCAGGGCTCGGCATCACCTGGTAGTAGCGCGCGCAGCGCTCGACCGCGCAAGGTGTCGGCTACGAGCTCGACGCCTGCAGATGCGTCGATGACGACCGGCGTCTTATCTCGCCGGCGGCGCGGGCCTCGGCAAGCGTCTGAGCAGCCGTGACGCCCAAATCGATGGGCTCCCCACTCTGCAGCTGATCAAGCCACTCACGGAAGGCCTCGGGAGTCACCTCATCGTGCGGATCAACAACAACTACAGCCGGGTCGGGCAGGTCCTCAGCGCGGCGCACCATAGCTACCGACAGTACGCCGTTCCGTTCCAGTCATGACCAGTCTTCGGGGTTGTCAGACGTGAGCGCTGTGCTTGCCCTCCCGTCACGCATGCTGCCGGTGTGCGCTGTGCGCCGGGATTGTCCTCGACGCCTGGCCCTTTGAAGAGGTCGGTGAACACCGTTGCCCGTCCATAGACTCGCGAGGTGACCACGTCTCGGAGTAGCCAGCTTGGCCCCGAGGCGCGTCCAGTCGCTGCACCCGACGACGCCGGCAATCCGGCACCTGAGAAAGCCCACGGTAGGGTCGAGCTGCCGCTTCACGTGCGTTGGAGCGGCGCTCCCAAGGTCTATGACCTGGACCACCGGCCGGACCGGCTCCGGGTGTACGAGCAGGTGCTACGGGAGGGCAACGACGACGACATCCGGCGGTTCGTCGACGTCAGCGAGTTGCGCCTGTTGTGGGACGACCTCGTCCTGCCCGATTACGTCCGCCGCGCCTGGTCCGGGTGGTTCAGCCGACACGGCCGGCCGGACCCTGGTTGCTGAGCGACTTGCAACGTCGGGTGGCCGCTGTCCTGGCCAGGCTCCCTGCGGCCTCGGAGTTCGTCCTGGCCGGCGGAGGAGCGCTCATCGCCCACGGCGACGTCAACCGGCTCACCCGCGACCTTGACTTCTTCACGGAGGAGCCAGCTCGGGTCGATGAACTTTTGCCAGTGCTCGAGGCGGCACTTCGAGCGGCGGGCTGGGAGGTGCATGAGGAGCAGGTGGCGGTCGGGTTCGCAAGGCTCGTCGTCGTCGATGGCGACCAGCAGACCGGCATTGACCTCGCCACAGATGGCCAGGGATGCCCGTCTTCCTCCGGTCGAGCCAAGCGAATTCGGCCCCCTCCTGAGCACCGAGGAACTGGCCGTCGACAAGGTGCTCGCGGTCTTCGGAAGGGCCGAAACGCGTGACTTCGTCGACCTCGCCGCGCTCGAACCTCGGTTCGGCTTAAAGCATCTCTGTCAGCTCGCAACTGCCAAAGACGCCGGCTTTCTCCGCCCAGTGCTTCTGGAAATGCTTGGCAGGTTCGACCGTCTGCCGCGCGACGAGTTTGACATCGACGACGACGGTTTCGAGTCGATCGTTGCGACGGTCCGCCGACGGAGCATCGCCCTAGGCGAGGATTGATCCGAGGTGGCCGAGCCCGCCTCGCCCCGACCGATCATGACCAGTCCTCGGGGTTGTCCTCGGTGATCTGGTCCAAGACTTCGCCATCCACCGCGTCGACAAGGACCATGCCCCGCGACGCCGGCGGGTCCTCGCTCGAGTACAGCAGGATGCGCCATGTCGGGCGGCTACGCAGGCCGCGCCAGCCGAGCTGGGCGGAGGCGTGGCCGACCGGGAAGCCGACCTTGCCGGCGGCGGCCAGCAGGGCGTCGGTGTCCTTGACCGCCAGTGGCCATGCCGCGGCGAGGTGATAGGCGCCGATCAGCGCCAGCACGATGGCGGCGGCGGCGAAGCCCTCGTTGACCAGCACCTCGCTGCCAGGATGGGTGGCGACCAGGATGCCCAACAATGCGGCGAGGATCAGGTAGGCGTAGGCCGGCGCCCGCCGCCGGCGGATATCGGGGAAGGTGTACATCCCGACATAGGCGGTGACATCGAGGTCGGCGGGAAGTTCGTCGCGGTGGTCGTCGTCTGACGGTTCAGCCATCGGTCGGCCACGCCTTCCTGACTTTCTCGTATGTCGCCGGCAGGGCCTCAGGCAAAATGCGGCTTTCAGCGATGGTGGTCATGAAGTTGGTGTCGCCGTTCCAACGCGGCACGCAGTGCATGTGGAGGTGGCCGGGCACGCCGGCGCCGGCGCTGCGCCCCAGGTTGGCGCCGACGTTGAGCCCGTCCGGCGAATAGGCCGCCTTGACCGCCCGCACGGCCGCGGACAACTCCCGCCACATGCCGGTCGTCTCGTCGATGGTGAGCTCCTCGAGCTCGCCGACGTGACGCGTCGGCATCACCATCAGGTGACCGCTCGTGTAGGGGTAGGCGTTGAGGACGACGGCACAGAACTCGTCCCGCCGCACGACGTAGGTGCGCTCCCCCGGCTCGTCGCTGGCGAAGATGCGGCAGAACACGCAGCCGTCGTCAGCCTGCGCCGCCTCCACGTATTCGCTGCGCCAACCCGACCACAGCCGCTCAAGAGTCATCGGCGTTCAAGAGTCATCGGCTTGCCAGAGTCATCGGCTTCCCAGAGTCATAGACGCTCAAGGGTCACGACTTGGACTCGACCTCGTCGCGCAGGCGGTCAACGAAGGTGCCGACCGGCACGTCGCGCTCGACCTGGCCGCCGCGGGGGTTCACGCCGACCGTACCGGCCTCCACGTCGGACTGGCCGACGACCAGCACGTAGGGCAACTTCTCCAACTTGGCCTTGCGAATGCGGCCGCCCAGCGGCTCGTCGGCGGCAGCGACATCGGCGCGCAGGCCGGCGGCCTTGAGGCGAGCGAGCACCGAGGCGGCGTAGGGCTCGTGGTCGTCACGCACGGGCAGCACTCGGGCCTGCACCGGCGACAACCACGCCGGCATGGCCCCCGCGTAGTGCTCGAGCAGGATGGCGAAGAAGCGCTCGACGGACCCGAACAGGGCCCGGTGGATCATGTAGGGGCGGTGGCGGGTGTTGTCAGCGCCGACAAACTCCATGTCGAAGCGCTGCGGCATCTGAAGGTCGACCTGCAAGGTGGAGATCTGCCAGCGCCGGCCAATGGCGTCGCGCACGTGCACGTCGATCTTCGGCGCGTAGAACGCGCCCTCGCCCTCGGCCAGCGTGTACTCGATGCCGACCGCGTCGAGCGCCGTGCGCAGTGCGTCGGTGGCCTCCTCCCACTCCGCCAGCTCACCGACCGACTTCTCGGGACGGGTGGCCAACTCGGCCTCGAAGTCGGTGAGGCCAAACGTGCTCAGCACCTTCAAGACGAACCTCAGCAGGGATGTCAGCTCGCCTGCCAATTGGTCGGGGGCGCAGAAGATGTGGGAGTCGTCCTGGGTGATCCCACGCACCCGGGTCAGGCCGTGCAGCACACCGGAGCGCTCAAACCGGTACACCGTCCCGAACTCGAAGAGCCGAAGGGGCAGCTCCCGGTAGGACCGGGACTGGCTCTTGTAGATCAGGATGTGCATCGGGCAGTTCATGGGCTTCGGGTAGTAGGTCGCCCCCTCCATCTCCATGGGGGGGTACATGCCCTCGGCGTACCAGCCGAGGTGGCCCGAGATCTCGAACAGGGTCGATTTGGACAGGTGCGGCGTCCACACGAACGAGTAGCCGGCGGCCTCGTGCTCGTCCCGTGAATAGTCCTCCATGAGCTTGCGCATGAGGCCGCCCTTGGGATGGAAGACGGGCAGGCCGCCGCCGATCTCGGGCGGAAAGTGGAACAGGTCGAGCTCCACACCGAGCTTGCGGTGGTCGCGTCGCTCGGCCTCCTCGAGGCGGAGCAGGTGCTCGGCCAGGGCCTTGTCGGACTCCCAGGCCGTGCCGTAGATGCGCTGGAGCATTTCCCGGTGCTCGTCGCCCCGCCAGTAGGCGCCGGCCACCTTCATCAGCTTGAACGACCCGAGGCGGGAGGTCGACGGCACATGCGGGCCCCGGCACAGGTCGGCCCACGCCGAAGTTGGGCTAGCACCGTTGCGGTAAACGCTGACCGCACTACCTTCGGAGCCTTCGGTGAGCTCGACGCCTTCGATGATCTCGACCTTGAACGGTTGGTCGGCGAAGCGCTCCAAGCCCTCCTCGCGGGACAGTTCCTCCCGCACGAACGGCTGGTCCTCGCCCACGATCGCCCGCATCCGGGCCTCGATCCGCTCCAGATCGTCCTCGGTGAACCGGGCCCCGTCCGGGAGTTCGAAGTCGTAGTAGAAGCCGTCCTCGACCGGCGGGCCGATGGCGTACTTGGCCCCCGGGAACAGGTCACAGACGGCTTGGGCCATCACGTGGGCGGTCGAGTGGCGGAGGACGTAGCGGCCCTCCTCGGTGTTGGCCGTGACGATGGCGACCCGGTCGCCCTCGGAGAGCGGCGCGCCGAGGTCGGCCTCGGCGCCGTTGACGACGGCGGCGACCGCGGCCTTGGCCAGGCCCCGGCCGATGGATGCCGCGAGGTCGGCCGCAGTGGCGCCGTCGGGCAGGTCGCGTGTGGAATCGTCAGGCAGAAGGACCT
>JANMRJ010000179.1:0-12952 GCA_031370985.1 Acidimicrobiales bacterium | reverse complement strand
CGGCGCCGGGAACGCGCAGCAGCTGGAACCGCCAGCGCCCGTCGAGCTCGATCCGGCGCGCGGGGTCGTCGTGGCGAAGGGTGTGCATCGGCCCGCGGCCGACGGCGGTGAGCTCGGGCGCCACCCACGGGCGAGGGCCCTCGCCGCCGACGACCGTCGTGCCGATGGCCGTCACGCTTCGTCCAGCCAGCTGTGGGCCGGCGCGTAGCCGAGGAGCGCGCGGGCGTGGCCGATCGAGAGGAGGGTCGTCCGACCGACGACCGGACCCCGGACCGGCACATCAGGGAAGACCTCGGCGAGGAGGTCCGCGCTGTCGCGTCGCATGACGGTGTCGGCCGCTGCGACGATCGCGACCTCGGCGCCCGTGGTGTCGCACTCGACGCCGAGTCGGCAGGCTGTCGCGACATCACGGGCGTCGACGTAACCCCACAGGTTCCACTTCCGGATCCGCGCGTCGTTCTGCCACGAGGCGAATCGGGCGAAATCGGCCGGCTCCATGATGTTCGAGATTCTGAGGCCGACGAACGGGATCCCGCTCGTCCGATTCGTCTGGAACGCCAGGGTCTCGCCGACGAGCTTCGAGAGGGCGTACGACGATTCGGGCCGCGGCGTGATCGTCTCGTCGATCGGCGCGAAGTCGGGCGGCCGGTCGAACGGCAGCCCGAGGACGGTCTCGCTCGATGCCCACACGACTCGTCCGACGCCGGCCGAGGCCGCGGCGTGGAACACGTTCCACGTGGACACGCTGTTGAGCCGGAATGTCTCGCCGGCCGGCCGGATCTCCGGAGCCGGGATCGCCGCCAGGTGGACGACGGCGTCCGCGCTGCGCACGACGTCATGGACCTGGCCGAGCTCGGTCAGGTCGGTCAAAACGCATTGCCCGTGGTCGCTGCCGTCGTGGACGACGTCCGCGTTCAGGACGTTGTGGCCGTGCTCGCGGAGGTCGCGGACGACCCACCGTCCGGCCTTGCCCGAGCCTCCGGTGACGACGATCCGCATGCCGCGACGGCCCTACCCCTTCGTCGAGCCGAGGGTCAGCCCCGCGACGAATTGCTTCTGGAGCGCGAAGTACACGATGAGGGTCGGCAGGGCCGCGAGCAGCGCGCCCGCGGCGAGCAGGTTGTTGTCCGTGAAGAACTGGCCTGACAGGTTGTTCAGGGCCGAGGTGATCGGGAACTTCGAGCCCGTTCGGAGGAGCAGGATCCCCCAGAAGAAATCGTTGTAGATCCAGGTGAACTCGAGCGTCGCGAGGGCGGCCAGCGCAGGCCGGGCAAGCGGCAGTAGGACGCTCCGGTACGTTCTCCAGACCGAGGCGCCGTCCACCACTGCTGCCTCCGTCAGCTCCTTCGGCAGCTGCCGGAAGTAGTTCGACAGGACGAAGCTGCAGAAGCCGAGCTGGAAGGCGATGTGGATCGCGATGATCCCGAAGAACTGGTCGTACCAGATCCCGTTGTCGGACAGCGGCTTGAAGAGGGGCAGCGCCAAGTACATCCGGAACAGAGGCGTGATGACGATCTGCTGCGGCAGGAGGTTGCCCGCCGTGAACAACATCAGGAGCGCAACATTGAACCGGAAGCTGTAGCGGGCGACCGCGAAGGCGAGCATCGACGCGAGGAACAGGACGAGGATCATGGCCGGCACGACGACGATCAGCGTGTCGAACAGGTGGAGCCAGAGGTCCATGCCCTGCGCGGCCCGGAAGAAGTTGTCGAGGCTGTACGTCCCGCCGAACGACACATAGCCGAGCGCGGCCGTGTCGCGATACGGGCGGAGCGAGGTGTAGATCGTCCAGCCCAGCGGGAAGAACCACAGGATGGCGATCGCGATCAGGAACGCGTGCGTGCCGAAATGCGGACGTTTTCGCTTGCCGGTGACGACATCGCGCGAGCGGGATCCGCTCAGGACCTCCGCTGCCAGCCCGGCCGTTCCGACGTCGTCGGTCATTGTGGCTGGTTCCGCGTGGTCCGATACAGGTAGAAGATGATCGGGCCGATCGAGATCAGAAGGAGGATCACCGCGATCGCCGATCCGAACCCGACGAGGCTGGCCTCGCCGAGGAGGTTCGTGACGATCAGGACCGACAGGAGCTCGAGCCCGTTGAGTCCCTTGTTGATGACGTAGACGATGTCGAACGCCCGGAGCGATTCGATGATCGTCACGACGAGCACAACGACGTTGATCGGGGCGAGAACTGGGAAGATGACCCGGAAGAAGGTCTGGCGGCCGTTCGCGCCGTCGATCGAGGCGGCCTCGCGGAGCGTGTTGTCGACGCTCTTCAGCCCGGCCAGGTAGAGGACCATGATGTAGCCGACGTGGCGCCAGCTCGCCGCCACCAGCACGGCCACGAGGTTGAGGCCCTTCGTGCCCAGCCAGTCGATCTGCTTCGGCGTTCCCGCGATCCCGAGGGCATTGTTGATGAATCCCTGGCCGGGCGAGTAGATCAGCTCCCAGATGAAGCCGACCACCGCCAGGGACAGGACGACCGGCATGTACAGGACACTCTGGTAGATCCGGGAGCCGCGGATGTTCTGGTCGAGGATGACGGCCAGCAGCATGCCCAGCGGCGTGGCGATGAACAGGAAGACAGCCAGCCACAGGAGGTTGTGCTCGACGGCCGGCCAGAACGGCTGGTAGACGTTGACGAGGTTCTCGTAGTTCTTCAGCCCGATCCAGCGAATCTTGTCGAGCCCGCCGATGCCGTTCCAGCTCGTGAAGCTCAGGATCACCGAGCCGATGGCCGGGATCCAGATCAGCAAGATGTGGAGAAAGGCCGGGATCCCGACCATGAGCCCGATCGTCACCTTGTCGCGGCGGGTCAGGAGGCTGTAGCGCCGCCGACCGCGCTTGCGCGACGAAGCCACGGACGCCCCGCCGGCGCCGACCGGCGGGGCATGGGGCGGGGTGCTGTAATCAGACACGACGCTCCCCCGAGTGGGGCGTGGATCAGCTGGCCGCCGGCAATGTGTCGTAGAAGCTCTGGATCCCGCTCAGGAACTTGTCGAGGTCCTGGGTCGGGGCGCCGAGGAAGTTCTGCAGGAAGCCCTGCATGCCGTTCGCGCCGGCGAAGTCCGGACGCGTGTCGCGGTCGAGGAACTGGGCGATCTTCTGAGCGCCGCCGATGATCTCGGCCATCTTCTTCTGGAACGGCGTGTACTTGCTCGTGTCGGCATCCTTGGCCGCCGCGACGTTGTTCGGGCTCGAGGCAAGGAAGATGCCCTGGGCCGCGCCGGTCGCGAGGTACTCCATGAAGGCCTTGGCGCCGTCAGGGTTCTTCGCCTTGGCGCTGACCATGAACCCGTCGATCGGGGCGTCGATCGCCGCCTCGCTGTCGTACTGGGTACCGAGGGTCGGAAACGGGAAGAAGTCGAGGTCATCATGGACGGCCGGGTCGGTCGCCTGCTCCCCGGCAAACGTGCCGAGGAAGTACATCCCGGCCTTCTTGCCGATCATGTCCTGGGCGGCTTCCTGCCAGGTCTTGCCGAGCGGCTGGGGATCGAAGTACGGGAGCAGCTCTGCCCACTTCTGGAAGACGGTTTTCGTCTTCGCATCCGTCCACTTCTCCTTGCCAGCCATCAGGTTGACGTGGAAGTCATAGCCATTCATCCGCATATTCAGGATGTCGAACGTGCCCATCGCGGGCCAACCGTCCTTGTCGCCGAACGCGAGCGGCGTCAGGCCGTCCTTCTTCATCTTGTCGCCGAGCGTCTTGAACTCGTCGACCGTCTTGGGGATCGTGTAGCCCTTCTCCTGCCAGAACGACTTCCGGTAGATCACGACCCACGGGTAGTTGTAAAACGGGATGAAGTACTGCTTGCCGTCGTCACCGGTCGACGCGGTTTTGAACGCGCCGGAGTAATTGGACGCGGCTTTGCTCCAGACGTCGCTGATGTCGGTGGCGAGGCCCTGCGACGCGAAGAACCGCATCCGGTAGCCCGCAAACCATGTGAAGGTGTCGTCCGGGGTGGCCTGGAGATAAGCGTTGATCGTGTCCTGGAACTTGCCGTGCTCGACGGTATTGACCGTGACATCGATCCCCGTCTTCGACTTGAAGCCGTCGACGACGGCCTGCATCGCCTTCTTCGGGACATCATCGGAATAGTTCGACCCGAAGCTGACGGTGCCGCCGGCCGAGGGCGGGGTGGACGCCCCGCCGCCGCCCGTCGACGGAAGCGGCGCCGTGGATGCGCTGCCCCCGCCGCCAGTCGATGGGGCCGGGGTCGCGCTGCCTCCGCAGGCGGCGATGAACGCGGAGACGCCGCCGAGGGCGGCAAGCGCGCCGCCAGCCTTCAGCACCTGGCGGCGCGTGACGGATCGGAGGCCGTCAGATTCAGCCATAGCTCGCTCCTCCTGGGGGCCTACCCGGCGGACGATGCTCACGGCAGGGCCACGCGCCGATTGTCACCAGCCTGCGGACGAATGTCAAGACAATCGCGCAGATCCAAACAACATAGGTTGTGCGACTTCGTTGACTTCGACGCGCCGTAAGACGAAGATGACGCGGACTCGGAGCAATCCTGAGCGAACCCGCGGTCGCGGACCCGGGTGTCCCGAACGGAACAGCAGCCGGGAGCAGAGGCGATGCTCGCTCGCCAGCGTCAGGCACTCATCCTCGAGCGGGTTCGCGACACGGGCGCGGTCCGCGTTGCCGAGCTCGCCCGGGATCTGGCGGTGTCCGACATGACGGTCCGCCGTGATCTGGAGATCCTTCACGAGCACGGGCTGCTGGAGAAGGTTCACGGCGGTGCCACCGCGCTGTCAGGGCTCGCCTCCTTCGAGCCCGGGTTCACGGCCAAGTCCGCGCTCCAGCGCTCCGAGAAGGCGGCGATCGCTGCGGCCGCAGCCGAACGCGTCGAGCCCGGCATGGCGATCGGGATCTCGGCGGGCACGACGACGTACGCGCTCGCCGCCCACGTCGCGGACATCCCAGGCATGACGATCGTCACGAATTCGATCCGGGTCGCCGACGTCCTCCATCGATCCGGCCGGCGTGACCAGACCGTCATCCTGACCGGCGGCACGCGGACCCCGTCGGAGGCTCTCGTCGGGCCGTTCGCAGTCAGCCAGTTGCGGTCCGTCCACCTCGACCAGGTGTTCATGGGCGTCCACGGCATGGACGCCCGGGCCGGGTTCACCTGCCCGAACCTGCTGGAGGCGGAGACGGATCGCGCCCTCATCGACGCCGGGCGACGCTTGGTCGTCCTGGCCGATCACACGAAATGGGGCGTGATCGGGATCGCCTCGATCGCCACCCTCGCCCAAGCCGACGTCCTGATTTCCGATCCGTGGCTCGTGCCCGACGCCCGGGCGATGCTGGAGGAGACCGTCGGCGAGCTCGTCCTCGTCGGCGGCGATCCATCGTCGTCCGAGGAGTTCGACGAACCCATGCGGCCCGCCGGGACGACGCCGGTCGGGACGAGCCCTGTTTCGGCCCGTGCCGACTGACGAGCGAGACGGGTTGGACCGGAGGTCCCTGGCGGATCTCGCGGCGGAGCCGCATCGTCGTTACAGCCCGCTCCTCGATGAGTGGGTCCTGGTCTCGGCCGGTCGAACGCGGCGGCCGTGGCTCGGCCGGCGGGAGCGACCGACCGCGACGACGTCGGTCGAGTACGACGCGGCCTGCTACCTCTGCCCGGGCAACCGCCGGGCGAACGGCGAGGTGAACCCGGATTACGCCACCACGTTCGTGTTCACGAACGACTTCGCAGCGCTCCGAGTTGACGCCGAGGCGCGATCCATCCACGACCGCCTCCTCGTCGCAGAGGTTGAGCCCGGTACGTGCCGCGTCCTGTGCTTCGCCCGGCGCCACGACCTGACCCTCGCGGCGATGGCCGCCACGGACGTCCGGCGGGTCATCGACGTCTGGGCAGACGAGACCGAGGAGCTCAACCGCCGCTTCCAGTGGGTCCAGGTATTCGAGAACCGCGGTGAGGCCATGGGCGCCTCGAACCCACATCCCCACGGCCAGATCTGGGCCGGCACCGCGCTGCCAAACGCGGCCGCTCGGGAGGACCGCACCCAGCGTGCACACCTCGCCGAGCATGGCCGGCCGCTGCTCCTGGACTACGTCGACCAGGAGGCAGGCGGCCCGCGCGTGGTGATCGAGAACGACGACTGGCTCGTCGTCGTCCCCTTCTGGGCGTCGTGGCCGTTCGAGGCGCTCTTGATCGCGCGGGCCCCGATCCGTCGCCTACCGGACCTCGACGGCCTTCGCCGGGACTCCTTGGCCGCCATGATGATCGAGCTGCTGGGTGGCTACGACGGGCTGTTCGACGTATCGTTCCCGTATTCGATGGGCTGGCACCAGGCGCCGTCGCGGGGAGCCGACGAGGCGCACTGGCAGCTCCACGCCCATTTCTTTCCGCCGCTCCTCGACGCGGAGAAACGGAAGTTCATGGTCGGGTACGAACTTCTCGCGGAGACGCAGCGCGACCTCACCCCGGAGGACGCGGCAGAGCGGCTGCGTGCCGCGATCCGCGAGCGCGAGGTGTCACGCGCGTAGGGGCTCCGCAGGCGGTCGGCCGCGATCGCTCGGGCCTGAGGGCGTTGCTCCGGCCGAGCGTAGCCGACCCTGATCGGGCCGGGGTCAAGCGTCACCGACTCCTTGCCGCCAGCGACATGGACGCCGAGGTGGCCGCCTTGGCGGATCGCCTCCGCGCGGTGGAGCCGGCGGCCGCCACAGCTATGGCAGCCGTTCGCGTCGTCCGTGCTCCCGGCCGGGCCACCTGGGCGGCGACTTGATCACCCTGACAGGGACGGAGCCACCTCTCCGGGCGACCACCACGTCCAGCTCATCTCGACGGAGAGCATGTCGCCACGCTCAACGATCTCGCTCCGTCCGAGGTTGACGCCGTCGGGTGGGCCGGTCTGCGGCTCAACACAAACGGCATCCGGGAGTTCGCTGTACACGACCCAGTGATCGGCCGTCGATCGAAGCTCGAGGGCGAGGTTGCCTGGCCAGGTGAGCCGCGGTGCGGAGTGAACCCCGACGAAGCAGTCATCCCACGGCCCGGGTTTCGGTGCGACGAGGCGTCCAGTTGGAAGACCCGCAGGAGCGCGCTCGTACATCCGCTCCGCGCTGAACCGGAGTTCGACGTCGGAGTCGGCGCCCGCGAGGCGACGCACGAACCACGGGTGCCAGCCGAGAGTCGCCGGCATCCGATCCTCGGCCTCCAGTCGGAGCGTCACGTCGAGACCGTCGGTGCGGACCACAAACTGCTGCGTGACCCGGCCGCGAAAGGGCCAGTTGGGACCGAGATCGGTCGATATGGTCTCGGGACCTTGCACGCGCCACGCTCGTTCGAAGACCGTGCCATGGATCGCGTTGGGCGGGAGATTGAGCGGAAGCTTCACCTCCATGCCGTTGAATTGAAACCGCCCGTCGCGAATCCGCCCGGCAAACGGCGCAAAGGGGTACACGCCCCACATGGTCGGGCCGTAGCCGACGGTGACCAGGAGCTCGTGTCCCCTCACAACGAGCGAGGCCATCCGGCCACCGTCGGCGGCGCTTACCGTCAGCCGGACGTCTGCGGCATCCAGGACCATCGTGTCGGTCATTTGTTCGCGATCGGCCCCATGAGATTGAGCATACCGGCCGTTCGCTTGTCCTCGATGGCCTCGTCAATGATTCCGGCGGCGTTTAGAGGGCCGTCATCTTCGTGGCGGGCGACGGCCCGTTGCCGACCGAAGTCCCATGACCCTCCTGAATCGTTGCCACGCCCAACGCTGATTTGCAATCTCACATCCGGGAGGAAGGTCCGGTCCGGCAGGAATGGGCGGGCACGACCTGGTCATCGCGGTCTGGCTCGTCGAGCGCGCGCCAGTCCGTGATCGATGAGGTGAATGCGATCCCGACCTGGGAGATCATCACGGCCGAGGACTTGGGCATCGAGCGGCCCCGGATCGGGTGGCAAGCTGCGCCGACCTTTACCACCGTCGAGCGGCTGAGTTACTCCCGCTCGGGAGAACGCCAGCCTTGCAATCGGCGGGTGCGGCGCAACCGTCCGGTCAGGCGGGGCGCAACCGTCGAGCGCACTCGACGTGGTCCGGCACGGGTCTCGCGCCCTCCGCGGTCCTCGCCGCGATCCCGGCCCGTCTGGACGGCTTGAGTGCGACTCTGCCATCGTGTGACATCGAACTGACGGCGACGGCTGCCCCGGCGCCGGATCGAGGAGGCACATGAGCGATCGACGGAGCCGCCACCGGCGGAGCCAAGCCCGACCAGCGGTACACGGCGCCCGTCGGCGGTCGTCGCGGTTGCCGATCGTCCTGATCGGTGGCCTCGCCGCCGCGGTAATCCTGACCCTTGTCGTCCTCGGGCGAACGACGCCGTCCGGCCCCTCGCCGACGGCCTCCGACACGACCGCACGCTCATCGAGCCTCGTCGGCAGCGGTTCGCCGGCACCCAGCCAGCCGGCGACGTCGGGTGCGGCCTCCTCGTCAGCGCCGCCGAGCCAGGGCCCGGGTCCGATCACGGCCGTCCCGATCGTGCCCGTGGCCGACTATCGGACGACGACCCTCGCGGTCGCGAAGCGCGACCTCGCGGGCGTCCTCGCCGGCACGAACCGCCGTTGGAAGGCCATGGAGCTCGTCGCCGATCAAGCGGCCTCGATCCTCGACGCGTTGGGGCTGCCCGCGTCGAGCGTCGTCGTCCGCGCCGCCGACGCGAGCAGGTTGATGACCGACCTTGCCGCGCACCGCGACCGGCTCGGGTTCCTCCGCGCCGACGAGGTCGGGCCGGGTGTCCGGGCTCTCGGCTGGGGAGGGGTCAACCTGTTCGGTGTCCATCGCCTGAAGACGATGACATGGCCGCTCGTGGCCGAGCTGCCAACCGCCGCGACGCCGTACGACCCGGCGACCACCTGGACGATGTTCGCGGCCGGCGACCTCGGGCTCGACCGCAGCTACGCCAATGTCGTGAAGGTTCTCGGCAAGGGCGTCGACTACCCGTTCGACGGCGGGACGGCCCGGATCGCCAGACTCGTGTGCTGCTCGCCGTTCGGCTGGAAGGTCCCGACGATCGTCTCGACGGGCCATCGGACGACGATGCGGGGCCTCATCTCGTCGGCGGACCTCGCCCTCGCGAACATGGAGGAATCGGCTCCGGATCACTTCACGTTCCATCGCCATGGCACGGTGTTCACGGGCGACCCGGCGTTGATCGCCGGCATTGCCCGGGCAGGGATCGATGTCGCCTCGGTCGCCTCGACGCACATCGGCGACGGTGGCCCGAAGGGCATCCTCCAGACGATCGCAAGCCTCAAGAAATACGGGATCACGCCGTTCGGCGCCGGGCCCAACCTGGCGGCCGCCCGGCGGCCGGCGATCTTCACCGAGGGGGGCGTGAAGGTCGCCATTCTCGGCTATGACGGGATCTCGTCGGCGTATTACGGGGCCACCGCCTCGACGATCGGCGATTCGCCGCTCGTCGCGAAGAACGTCAAGGAAGACATTCGGGCCGCTCGCGCAGCCGGAGCCCAGGTCGTCATCGCCTTCCCCCATTGGGGGATCGAGTACACCTTCGGCCCGTCGCCGGTCCAGACTCGCCTCGCCCACATCATGATCGATGCCGGAGCGGACCTGGTCATCGGCAACCATCCGCACTGGGTCCAGTCCGTCGAGATCTACAAGGGCAAGCCGATCTGGTATTCGCTCGGAAACTTCACCTTCGATCAGAGCTGGTCCGAGCCGACGCTCGAAGGGGTCAGTCTCGAGCTGACCTTCCGGGGCCGCACCCTCGTCCAGGCCTGGATGAACCCGCACATCCTGATCGACGCCGTTCAGCCGAACCTGCTCGACCTGGCGGGCGACGGGCAGCGCGTCCTCAGCCCCGTCTTCAAAGCGTCGGGCAAGCTCCTCGCCTGGTAACCCGGCGACCCGCCCACGTCAGGCGCGCCGGTAGTCGATCTCCCAGACCACGTCCCAGGTCGCCCCGTCATCGGCCGAGCGCTGCCATTGCCAGCGAAACGAATCCGTCGTCACGTCGAGCCAGACCATCCGCTGGAGGACGGTTCCGGCGCCGGTCGACGTCTGGCGCTGGAAGCTGAGCCGGCCATCGACCTCGACCGCGACGAAGTCGAGATATGCGCCGGTCGAGTCGACCCAGGTTTGGCGCCACTGGCCATCGGCCGAGTCCCGGACCGAGAGGCTCAGGCCCTTGAGCGAGCTGCTGTCGTCGCTGCCGTCGAACGACTCCTCGATCGCCCGCTCGTCGAGCACCCGCTGGATCGAGTTCGTCCCGCGCCCGCCGCCGGCCCACGACACGACCCAGCTCCCGAGCCAGAAGTCTAGGGCCTCTGCGCCGAGCGGATCGCTGATCGGATCTTGTTCGGTGGGCTCGCCATCCATTGGCGAAGCGTAACGGACCACGGAGCGCGTCGGGGCCGGTGAAACCGGGCGTACCCCGCCGCGCGTATCTCCAAGTCGAGCCGCTGCGGTCCTGGCCGCCCACGTGTCCCCGGGGCGTCGACCGCCGAGCAGGAGGAACGACATGGCACGACGTGTGCTCGCCCTGACCGCGAGCCTCGGGCTGCTCCTGGCAATCGCGCTGCCGGCCACCGCCCGGAACATCAACGCCGACAACCTCTACTCCGTCCACAAGCTGTTCTCCGACGTCGCGGGTGCCGCGGCGACGCAGGACACCGACCTGGTCAACGGCTGGGGCATCGTCGCCAGCCCCACGTCGCCGTGGTGGGTCTCGGACAACGGTACGAGCAAGTCGACCCTGTACAACGAGGCGACCACGAGCACAAAGGTCGGCCTGACGGTCACGGTCCCCGGCGCCCCGACCGGGATCGTCTTCAACGGCTCGAGCGCCGACTTCAAGGTGCAGGTCGGGATCGCAACTCCGGCGGCCTCGCGCTTCATCTTCGCGACCGACGATGGCCAGATCGCCGGCTGGAACGGCCAGGGCACCGCAGCGATCCACGCGGTCGGGACCGCCGGCGCGATCTACCTCGGGCTGGCGATCGGCAGCACCGGCGGCCACAACGATCTGTACGCAGCGAACTTCAGCGGCGCGCGGGTCGATGTGTTCGACGGCGCCTGGGGCTCGGCAACTCTCGCCGGTAGCTTCACCGATCCGGGCCTGCCCGCCGGGTACGCCCCGTTCGGGATCCAGAAGATCGCCGGCGCGACCGGCGACCAGATCTTCGTGGCCTACGCGAAGCAGGACGAGACCGGCCTGGCGGAGCTCCATGGGGCGGGCCTCGGGATCGTCAGCGTGTTCGGGACCGACGGCACGTTCCACGGCCGGGTCGCGACATTCGGCGACCTCAACTCCCCATGGGGCCTCGCGCTGGCCCCGTCCAACTTCGGCAAGTTCAGCGGTGACCTCCTCGTCGGCAACTTCGGCGACGGCCGGATCCATGCCTTCAAGTGGAGCGCCGAGGATGGCTGGGAGGCCCACGGCGTGATCAAGGGGGTCGACCATCGGCCGATCTCGATCGACGGGTTGTGGGGCATCGGCTTCGGCAACGGCGCCGGGTCCGGCCCGACGAACTCTCTGTTCTTCGCCTCGGGCCCGAGCGACGAGACGCACGGGCTCTTCGGGTCGATCACCGCCCCGTAACGCCGGCCGCGGGACGGCATCTCACGAACCCGACCGAGTCCCGCACCAGGAGGAGGGTGCGGGGCTCGCCGCTTTTTTCGGGGCAGTTCGAGCTCGACCGAACAGTTCCGGGTCGGTTCCCGGTTGGGATGGGTATCAAGCCTCGTCCACAGGGAGCCCCAATGAGTTCGACCGCCCGGAGCATCCTCGTCTACTCGATCTACGTCTTCGGTCTCGGAGCCACGCTCCTCCTCGCCCCGAACGTGCCCCTTCCGATCGTTGGCCTGCCGCAGGCCGCGGAGGTCTGGATCCGCGTCGCCGGGATGACCGTGATCTTCCTGTCGATCCTGTATTTCACGGCCGCCCGGAACGACTATCGCGAGATCTTCGTTGCGAGCGTGCCGATCCGGTTCGCCGTCGTCGCCTTCTTCGCCGCATTCGCGGCGGCGGGCTATACGAGCTGGAACATCCTGCTTCTCACGCCGCTCGACATCGTGTTCGCGGTCTGGACCTGGACCACCCTCAGGCGGACCGCAGCAACCGCCTGATCGGTCAGCCCGGCAGCTAGTCGGCCAGGCTGAACCTGGCGGCGAGCCGCTGGTCTGCGAACACCGAGATCCGGGAAACGAGCGAGTCCGTAACCTCCACGAGGAGGATCGCGTACATCCGGAGCGCCTTGTCCGCCGGCCCGCCCGAGTAGACCGCGAACCCGGCTCCGCGGTTCGCCCGGACCGGAATCAACCGAAGCCGGAGGCCGCCGCCGAACACGGACTCGGCGAGGAACGCCGCGATCGCGTCGCGCCCACGGACGACGACGCCCGGCGGCATTGCGACGAGCGCCTCCTCGCGCAGGAGCGCGACGAGGCCCGCGACATCGGCCGACTCCCACGCCCGGACGTAGCGCTCGAGCAGGAGGCGCAGATGGTGCGGCTCGGCGGACGAGAGCCGCTCGAGGACAGGATCGGCCTCTTCGCGGCTCGACATCCGCGTCCGGGCACGATGGAGAGCGCTGTTCACCGCGGGGACGGACAGCTCGAGCAGCTCGGCGACCTCGCTCGCCCGCCAGGCGAGGACGTCGCGCAGGATCAACACCGCTCGTTGGCGGGGCGGCAGGAGCTGGAGCGCGGTCAGGAACGCGAGCGAAATCGATTCGTGGGCGTCGTAGCGCGCCTCGGGCTCCGCTGCCGCGTCGCCGAGCACGTCGTCGGGAATGGGCCCGACGCTCGGGTGCGCCTCGATGCCCTGCGTCCGCCTGCGCCGCTCGATCGCGTCAAGGCAGGCGTTCGTCGCGATCCGGTACATCCATGCCCGGACCGAGATCGCCCGCTGGAAGGTCGCCCGCCCGCGCCAGGCCCGCGCGAACGTGTCCTGGACGGCATCCTCGGCATCGTCGATCGAGCCGAGCAT
>JANMRJ010000141.1:0-1477 GCA_031370985.1 Acidimicrobiales bacterium | reverse complement strand
AGCACTGGTCCTCAGTCGCCGATGTCGGCGGCATTCGCCCTGGCCTGGAGGACTGGTTGGGAGCAGGAGCCATCGCCGCCCACATGCGCGACCTCGGCGCCCGCCTCTCCATCGAGGCGACGGCCGCAGCGGCCACCTTCGAGGCGACGGGTCCCGCCGGCGTGGAAGCGTGGCTCATGGGCTGTGTCAGTGGTCGAGAACTGATTGCGAACGGCTTCATCGAAGATGTGCGGCTGGCTGCTGAGGTCGACGGCGCCACGACAGTCCCCGTTGTCTGCGAGGACGGGTTCTTTCGAGGGGAGTCCCACTGATCGGTGCTGTCGTGGACAGCCCAGGGACCTACTGTGGGGATGTGACGCCGGCCGAGCTCCTGGGCACGCCCCTGCCCGACCTTCTGGCCGAGGCCGCCGCAATCCGGGACCGATCACACGGGCGCCGCATCACGTTCTCGCCCAAGGTCTTCATCCCCCTCACCCGCCTCTGTCGCGACCGGTGCGGTTACTGCACATTCGCCACTGCGCCGGCCCGCCTGCCGTCGCCATACGTGTCCCCCGAGGAAGTGCTGGCCATCGCTACTGCCGGCGCCGACGCCGGCTGCCACGAGGCGCTGTTCACCCTGGGCGAGGCGCCGGAGGACCGCTACCCCGCGGCCCGGGCCTGGCTCGACGAGCACGGCTACTCCTCCACGGTCGACTACCTGGCCGCCATGTGCGCCCTCGTCCTGGCCGAGACCGGCCTGCTCCCCCACGCCAACGCCGGCGCCCTCCTGCCCGACGAGCTGGCCCGGCTGCGGACGGTGTCCGCGTCGCAGGGGATGATGATCGAGTCGGTCAACCCGGCGCTCGACTGTCACCGAGGGGCACCCGACAAGGAGCCGGCCCGCCGGCTGGCCACGCTGGACGCGGCCGGCGCCCTGGGCATCCCCTTCACGACCGGGATCCTGGTTGGTATCGGCGAGAGCCGGCAGGACCGTCTCGACGCCCTGGAGGCCATCGCCGCCAGCCACCGCCGCCACGGCCACGTGCAGGAGGTCATCGTCCAGAACTTCGTGCCCAAGCCGGGCACGGCCATGTGGGCGGCGCCGGCCTGCCCGGCCGACGAGGAGCTGTGGGCGATCGCCGTCGCCCGCCTCCTGCTACCGCCCGAGGTCTCGCTCCAGGCCCCGCCGAACCTGTCGGAGGACTTCGGCCGCCTGCTCGACGCCGGCATCGACGACTGGGGCGGCGTCTCCCCCGTCACCCCCGATCATGTGAACCCCGAGCGCCCGTGGCCCGGGATCGAGCGGCTCACCGCGGTGACCGAGGCCCGGGGCTTCGAGCTGGCGCCCCGGCTGACGGTCTACCCTCGGTACGCGCTGGCTCCCGAGAGGTGGCTCGACCCAGCAATGCGCACCGTCGTGCTCGTGCGGTCTGACGCTGAAGGCCTGGCGCGCGACCGGCCCGACTGGCACGCCGGCAGCGCCGCGGATCCGCCGCGG
>JANMRJ010000123.1:0-22933 GCA_031370985.1 Acidimicrobiales bacterium | reverse complement strand
CCAGGCCACGGGAACGCCGGCCGCGGCGACGATCCGACGCGCGCCATGGGCTGCGCAGGTGGCGGCGATGGCAGCGGGCAGCGTGTCGGCGGTCGTTCGCTCGATCGTCGCCCGGTAGTCGGCGACGCGATCCACGAACAGGGCGGCGATGTCGATCGATGCGCCAGATGCCGTCTCGTAGTCGCGCGGGATGGCGACCGGCGTCGGGCGGTCCGCGAGGGCGGCGCGGATTCGTCGAAGGACGGCGTCGCGGGCGTTGACAGCCTCGCGGGGTGGGTCGGCACCGCCAGCGGTCACGACGTCCCGTCCTTCCCGCCGCCGGTCCGCCGCCACCAGGCACTGAACGACTCGCGCGCCGGCGCGCGGAGGTCCCGTGCCCGGAACCAGCCGCCGATCGGGCCCGGGCCGGGGATTCGCCGGAGCATCCCGCGCCGACCCAGGATCCGGCTGCCGAGGCCGGCCGCCCGCTCGGCGAGCCCGAGGCGACCCGGCGTCCGGAGGGTCCAGGCCGCGACGCCGAATGCCGCGGCCTCGCGACCGGGCAGGCGATGGCCAGCCTCCGAGTGACGCACGACCTGGCCGCGCAGGTGGACGAGCACCTCGGGAATGTCGATCCGGACCGGACAGACATCGAAGCACGCGCCGCACAGCGAGGAAGCGAAGGGCAGCGACGCGGTCTGCTTGTCAACCGGATGCTTCGCGATCCCGCGGAGCTGCGGGGTGAGGATCGCCCCGATCGGTCCCGGGTAGACCGAGCCGTAGGCCTGGCCGCCGGTTCGCTCGTACACCGGGCAGACGTTGAGGCAGGCCGAGCAGCGGATGCAGCGGAGGGCCTGGCGCCCGGTCGGATCCGACAGCGTGTCGGTCCGGCCGTTGTCGAGCAGGATCAGGTGGAACGCCTGCGGCCCGTCACCCGGTGTGACCCCGGTCCACATCGACGTGTACGGGTTCATCCGCTCGGCCGTGGCCGAGCGCGGCAGGAGCTGCAGGAAGACCTCGAGATCGCGCCACGTCGGGACGAGCTTCTCGATTCCCATGACAGTGATCAGCGTGTCCGGCAGGGTCAGGCACATCCGCCCGTTGCCCTCGGACTCGACGACGACCACTGTCCCGGTCTCGGCGACCGCGAAGTTCGCACCCGACACGGCGACATTCGCCCGGAGGAACTTCTCGCGGAGATGGAGGCGGGCCGCCTCGGCGAGCTCCGGCGGCGCGTCCGTCAGCCCGACCGGCGCCGGTCGCCCGACCCGGCCCATCTCGTCGATGAAGATGTCCCGGATCTCGGATCGATTGCGGTGGATCGCCGGGACCAGGATGTGCGACGGCAGGTCGCGGCCGAGCTGGACGATCATCTCGGCGAGGTCGGTCTCCCAGACGTCGATCCCCTCCAGCCGGAGCGCCTCGTTGAGCTCGATCTCCTGGGTCGCCATCGACTTGACCTTCACGACCTCATTCGCGCCCGCGGCGCGCGTGATTGCGGCCACGATCGCGTTCGCCTCGGCCGCGTCGCGCGCCCAGTGGACGGTCCCGCCGGCCGCCGTCACCGCGCCTTCGAGCTGCTCGAGCAGCGCCGGGAGGTCGCTGAGAACCGCGTCCTTGATCGCGGCGCCGGCCAGCCGGAGATCCTCCCAGTCGTCGCGCTCGGCGACGGCGGCGGCTCGTTTCGTGCGGATCGTCGCGGTCGCCCGGCCGAGGTTCGCCCGGAGCTGGCCGTCGGCCAGTGCCGTGCGGGCGGCCTCGGGGAACGGCGGCGTGCCGCGGAACGTCGGCTCGGGCCGGTCGCGTCGAGCTCCGGCCGGCTCGTTCGTCATCGTCAGGCGTCGCTCCCGTCGGAAGCGAGGATCTCGGCGAGGTGCATGACCCGGACCGGCGATCGGCGTCGCGACAGGAGCCCGCCGATGTGCATCAGGCACGACGTGTCGCCGGCGGTCAGGACCTCGGCCCCCGAGGCGAGCACGTCGTCCACCTTGTCGAGACCCATTGCGACCGACGTGTCGGCGTTCTTGATCGCGAACGTCCCGCCGAACCCGCAGCACGATGCGGACCGCGGCAGATCGACCACGGTCACGCCGCCAACCGCGGCGAGGAGTCGAGTCGGGCGATCCCCGACGCCGAGCAGGCGGCTCGAATGACAGGTCGGGTGGAACGCGACGGTGTGCGGGAAGTGCGCCCCGACGTCGATCACGCCAAGGACGTCGACGAGGAACTCGCTGAGCTCGTAGACGTGCGGTTCGACGGCCGCCACGCGGGCGGGCAGCGTGGGATCGACCTTCGCGGCCGCGTCGAGGCTGGCCACGACCGGGTGATGGTGGCGGACCATCGAAGCGCACGATCCCGATGGCGTCACGACGGCGTCGTAGCCGGCGAAGGCGTCGACGAACCGCCCGACCAGCGGGACACATGCGTCCTGGTAGCCTGAGTTGAAGTGCATCTGGCCGCAGCACGTCTGCTCGAGCGGGAACTCGACGTCGTGGCCCAGGCGCCGGAGCAGGCGGACGACGGCCTGCCCGACCTCCGGGAACAGCGCGTCGTTGTAGCAGGCGATGAAGAGGGCGATCCGCACCGCTCAGGTCCTCGCTCGGGCGGCGGTCGGGCGCGGCTCGAAGCGGCGGATCTCCTGGCTGCCGCGGATGAGCGCCCGAAGCGATTCGAGATCGCCCGCCACGAGACCCCGCGCCCGGGCCTGGACGAGGACATTGCCGATCGCCGTGGCCTCGACCGGCCCGGCCAGGACCGGCAGCTCACACGCGTCGGCGGTGAGCTGGCAGAGCAGGCCGTTCCGGGCGCCCCCGCCGACGAGGTGAACGATCTCGACTGTTCGGCCCGACAGGCGTCCCGCGTCGCGCACGGCGCGGGCGTAGGCGGCCGCGAGGCTGTCGAGGATGCAGCGGACGATTGCCGGCCGGGTGGGAGGCGGCCGCTGGTCCGTCTGCCGGCACAGCTCGTCGATCCGGGCGGGCATGTCGCCGGGCGGCAGAAACGCCGGATCGTCCGGATCGATCAGCGGACCGCCGGCCGGCAGCTCCGCTGCGGCGATGAGGACGGTCGCGAGGTGCTCCGGAACACCGGCGGCCTCCCAGGTGCGAAGGCTCTCCTGGAGGATCCACAGGCCCATCACATTGCGAAGGTACCGGATCCGGTCGTCGACGCCGCCCTCGTTCGTGAAGTTCGCGGCCCGGCTCGCCTCGCCGAGGACCGGCGCCTCGATCTCAATCCCGACCAGCGACCAGGTCCCGCAGGCGATGTACGCGAACGGCACGTCGCCTGACGCCGGGACGCCGACGACCGCGGACGCAGTGTCGTGCGATCCGACGAGGGTCAGGAGCGTCGCGCTCGACATCCCGGTCTCGCGCCGGAGCTCCGCGCGGAGCGGACCGACGACATCGCCGGGCGCGGCGAGCGGTGCGAAAATTCGCGTCGGGATCCCGACCGCATCGGCGAGGTCGGTGTCCCAGGTCCGCCGATGGACATCGAGCAGGCCGGTCGTCGAGGCGTTCGTCACCTCGGCCGTGCGCTCGCCCGACAGCCAGAACCCGAACAGGTCCGGGATGAGGAGCATCGTGGCGGCCGCGTCGAGAATCGCCGAGCCGCGTGCGGCGGCGAGCTGGTAGATCGTGTTGAACGCCAGGAACTGGAGCCCGGTCCGGGCGTACAGCTCGGCCGGCGGCACGAGGTCGTGAACCGCGCCGACCGCCGCGGCCGAGCGCGCGTCGCGATAATGAACGGGGTTGCCGAGGAGTGAACCGGACTCGTCGACGAGGGCATGGTCGACGCCCCACGAGTCGACGCCGACGCTGACCAGGTCATCCCCGCTGGCGGTCGCGCGGGCAGCCTCGCGCAGGCCCGCCACCAGCTCGCGGTACAGGCGCAGGATGTCCCAATGAAGCCCGGTCGGGAGCCGGACCGGATCGTTCGAGAACCGATGGACCTCGGTCAGCTCGAGCTCGTTCGGGGCGACCCGCCCGACCATCACCCGGCCGCTCGATGCGCCGAGATCGACCGCCGCGACGAGCCGTCCGCTCACCGGCAGCTCACCCGTTCGTCACCGGAGGAATGCCGCCGCGACACCTGCATCGACCGGGATGTGGAGGCCTGTCGTCTGGCTGAGGTCGCCGCCGGTCAGGGCGAACACGGCCGCCGCCACATGCTCCGGCAGGACCTCGCGCTTGAGCAGCGTCCGCTGGGCGTAGAACTCGCCGAGCTTGTCCTCGGCGATGCCGTACGTCCGGGCGCGGTCGGCACCCCAGCCTTTGGCGAAGATCCCGGAGCCGCGGACGACCCCGTCCGGGTTGACCCCGTTGACCCGGATCCCGTATTGGCCGAGCTCGGCCGCGAGAAGCCGGACCTGGTGAGCCTGGTCGGCCTTCGACGCGCCGTAGGCGACGTTGTTCGGACCGGCGAACAAGGCGTTCTTGCTCACGATGTAGACGAGATCGCCACCCATCGCCTGGTCGATCAGGATCCGCGCCGCCTCGCGCGAGACGAGGAACGAGCCGCGCGCCATCACGTCGTGCTGGAGGTCCCAGTCGTGGACCGTCGTCTCGAGCAGCGGCTTGGAGATCGACAGGCCGGCATTGTTGACGACGAGATCGACCCCTCCGAAGGCGAGCACGGCGGCCCGGAGCGCGGCCGTGACCTGGGCCTCGTCGGTCACGTCGGCGGTCACGCTGATCGCGACATCCGTGCCACCGATCTCGCGGGCCACTGCCTCGGCACTCGCGGCATCCATGTCGGCGACGACGACGCAGGCGCCCTCGGCGGCGAGCCGGTGGGCGATCGCCCGGCCGATCCCGGACCCGCCGCCGGTCACGAACGCGACCCGCGAGGCGAGCGGCCTGGCGGGCGGCAGCCGCTTCAGCTTGGCCTCCTCGAGCGCCCAGTACTCGATCCGGAACTTCTCGGCTTCGGGGATCGGGGCGTAGGTCGAGAGCGCTTCGGCGCCGCTCATGACGTTGATCGCATTGACGAAGAATTCGCCGGCGACCCTGGCGGTCTGCTTGGTCGCCCCGAACGAGAACATCCCGACACCCGGGACGAGGACGATGGCAGGGTCCGCCCCGCGCATCGCCGGGCTGTCGGGCGTCGCGTGTCGTTCGTAGTAGGCCGCGTACGCGGCGCGGTAGGTCGCGTGCAGCTCACGAAGCCGGGCGACGGTGTCGTCGAGCGGGGCGGTCGGCGGCAGGTCGAGGACCATCGGGCTGACCTTGGTCCGCAGGAAATGATCCGGACACGACGTCCCGAGCGCGGCCAGCCGCGGATGCTCGGTCCGAGCGAGGAAGTCGAGGACCGTCGCGCGATCGTCGTAGTGCCCGACCATTGGCCGGTCGGTCGAGGCCAGGCCACGCATGAGCGGCATCAGCGCTGCGGCCCGGGTGCGACGCTCCTCGTCCGGGAGCGCCTCGTGGCCCGTGAGCGGCTCCCCGAATGGGTCCGGCCGGCCGTGCTCGACGATGAACCGAGCGGCGGTTTCGATGATGTCGCGCGAATTCGCCTCGCAGGCATCCGACGTGTCGGCCCAGGCGGTGATCCCGTGACCGCCGAGGATCGCCCCGATCGCGTCAGGTCGGTCGCGCCGAACCGCGGCCATGTCCAGCCCGAGCTGGAAGCCGGGTCGCCGCCACGGCACCCACGCGACGCGATCCCCGAAGCAGCGCCGCGTCAGTTCCTCGCCGTCGGCCGCCGCCGCGAACGCGATCCCCGAATCCGGGTGGAGATGGTCGACGTGGGCCGCGTCGACGAGGCCGTGCATCGCCGTGTCGATCGATGGCGCGGCCCCGCCCTTGCCGTGCAGGCAATAATCGAACGCGCCGACCATCTCGTCCTCGTGCTCGACACCCGGATACACGTCGACGAGGGCGCGCAGGCGGTCGAGACGGAGGACGGCGAGTCCGGCTTCCCGGAGCGTGCCCAGGTCGCCGCCCGAGCCTTTCACCCAGAGCAGCTCGACCTCCTCGCCGCTGACCGGGTCGCGTTCGGTCCCCTTGGCCGAGGTGTTGCCGCCAGCGTAGTTCGTGTTGCGCGGGTCGGCCCCGAGCCGGTTCGATCGGTCGAGGAGATTGGCGACGGTCGGGTTCTGGCCGGCGCTCATCGGCTCGACCGGTCCGTCGTTCGCGCGGCGCCGGCCAGTCCGTTCACGCGCCCCAACCGGCGGCCTGCCCGCCCACTCGCTCGGCAACGATCCGCTCGAAGTAGCCCGACCGCGCGTACGCGGCCAGCGGATCCGGGTCGAGCCCGAGCTCCGCGCGGACATCGGCCAGGAGCGGTCGCACGTCCGTGTTGAAGGCATCCATGAGGACCGCGTTCGCGCCGAGCACGTCGCCGGCGCCCTGGGCTGCCCCAAGCGCCACCTGGTCGACGAGCAATGCCTTGGCGGTCGCCTCCTGGACGTTCATGACCGATCGGATCTGGCCCGGGATCTTCGGCTCGATGTTGTGGCACTGGTCCAGCATGAAGGCCACGCCCACCTCCGCGCTGAGCCCGCCCGCAGCCACGACCTCGAACATGATCCGGAAGAGCTGGAACGGGTCGGCCGAGCCGACCATCAGGTCGTCGTCGGCGTAGAAGCGCGAGTTGAAGTCGAACCCGCCGAGGCGGCCCGCCCGCAGCAGCGAGGCGACGATGAACTCGATGTTCGTGCCGGGGGCGTGATGGCCGGTGTCGACGACGACAGCGGCCCGCGGGCCGGTCGCGACGCAATGGAGATACGCGGTGCCCCAGTCCGGGACATCCATCGTGTAGAACGCCGGCTCGAAGAGCTTGTACTCGAGGAGCATCCGCTGATCGGGCCCGAGTCGGGCGTGAACCGCTGCCAGCGCTTCGGCGAGCCGATCCTGGCGGGCGCGGATGTCATCCTGGCCCGGATAGTTCGTCCCGTCGCTGAACCACAGCTTCAGGTCCCGCGAACCGGTCGCGTCCATGATGTCGACGCAGGCGAGGAGATGATCAAGCGCCTTGCGCCGGATCCCGGGATCGGGGTTGCAGACGCTGCCGAGCATGTAGTCGTCGTCCTGGAAGACATTCGAGTTGATCGCGCCGAGCCCGACCCCGAGCTCCGCCGCGTGCCGGGCGAGGTCCGCGTAGTCGTCGACCCGATCCCACGGGATGTGGAGCGCCACGGTTGGCGCGACCCCGGTGAACCCCTGGACCTGCGCCGCATCGGCGATCTTCTCGTACGGGGTTCGCGGCACACCGCGCTGGGCGAAGACCTTGAACCGTGTCCCGGAATTCCCGAAGGCCCACGACGGGAGCTCGATGCGCTGGGCCTTGAGGGCCCCGATGACGTTCGGATCGTTGGTCACGTCTGCCTCCCTCATCCGGTTCCGGAGGGATCACGCCCGACCCGGATCGGCGGTTGGTCTCGGCTGCTTCGGACTGAGTTGCGAAACGGTGAACGATCGTGCCCGACCAACGACTCCCGCGGCAATCGCCGGAGGAGGTGGCGAGGCGGCCGCGGTGGTCGCCGGTCGAGCGCGATCCGCACGGATCCGCTGTTCGGGCCGCCATGACGCGAACCCTCGCCTCGGTTTCCGTGCCTCGCCGCGTAGGCTGCCACAGATTGCGTTTGGTTTCAATTCCTTTCTTGACATTGCAATCGCGATGCGCCTACTGTGCCTCGGCAACCAATCGAAAGCCTGCCTGACGCCCTCCGGAAGGTCCGGCGTCGCCCCTCCCGAGCGGAAGGACCGTTTGTGACCGAACCCGCGACCGGCGCTTCGCGAGACGTCTTCGCACGGGAGCGCCAGGAGCACATCGCACGGATCGTCGAAGAGCACGGAAGGGCACGGGTCTCCGACCTGGCCCGCCGGTTCGATGTTTCGGCTGTCACGATCCGCAAGGACCTCCTCGCACTCGAGTCGGAGCATCGGGTCGTTCGCGCTCACGGCGGCGCGATGGCGGTCGATCGGAGCCGGCCGGAACCCGCATTCGACGTCCGGGAACGGCTCCAGACCGAACAGAAGACAAGGATCGGCGCGGCCGGCGCGGCCCTCGTCCACGACGGCGAGAGCATCGTCATGGACGCAAGCACGACGGCCCTGTCGGTGGCCCGCCACATCAAGGCACGCGGTGCGTGGACCCAGCTCACGATCATCACGAATGGCCTGCGGATTGCGTTCGAGCTGGCCGGTCACCCGGGACTGACTGTGCTGATGCTCGGCGGGCGCGTCCGCTGGGAGGCGATGTCGGTCGTCGGCCAGCTCGGCGACGGCCTGTTCAGCCGGATCAACGTCCAGACTGCGTTCCTCGGTGCGGCCGGTTTCACCCTCGAGACGGGCCTCTCGGACGCCACCGAAGAAGAGGCCCAGATCAAGCGGTCCATGGTCGGCGCCGCCCGCGAGGTCATCGCGATCGTCGACCACACCAAATGGGAGCGGTCGGCGTTCGCGACGTTCTGCCCGATCGACCAGGTCAGCAGCGTGCTGACCGATGCCGACGCGCCCGGCGCGATGGTCGAGGCGCTGCGCGCTCGTGGCGTGGTCGTCCGCATGGCGGGCGGTGCGGCCGATGAGGCGCGCGACCTCGAGCGACCCGGCTCAACGAGGTCTGGCGCGTGACCGCCGCGCCGGGCGAAGCGCCGAGCGCGGTGCCGGGCGCCGTTCCCTTGCGCGCGGAGCTGCGCGGGATCTCGAAGCGGTTCGGTGCGACGCAGGCCCTCGCCGATGTCTCCCTTGGTCTCCTGCCCGGCGAGATTCACGCCCTCGTCGGCGAGAACGGCGCCGGCAAGAGCACCCTCGTCAAGATCCTTGCCGGCGTGCACCAGCCCGATGACGGAACGATCGTCCTCGACGGCCAGCCGATCCAGATTGCCGGGCCTGCCGACGCACGGGCGAACGGGATCGCCGTCGTCCACCAGGAGCCGCGCCTCTTCCCCGACCTGACCGTCGCCGAGAACGTCTTCATCGGTCATGCCCCGGCCGGCCGGCTCGGCTCGATCGACTGGGGCGCCATGCGTCGCGCGGCCGATGCCCTGTTCACCGAGCTCGATGTCCGGTTCGATGTGAATGCCCCGGTCCGCGGTCTGTCGATGGCCGATCAGCAGCTGATCGAAATCGCCAAGTCCCTGTCCGTGGAGGCGCGCGTCCTGATCCTCGACGAGCCGACGGCATCCCTGTCGGCGCACGAGGTCGAGCGCCTGTTCGCGATCGTCCGCCGGCTGCGCGATCGGGGGGTGTCGATCCTCTTCGTGAGCCACCGCCTGGACGAGGTCTTCGCCCTGTGCGACCGGGCGACCGTCTTTCGCGACGGCCGTCACGTGGTGACGATGCGAACCGCCGAGCTCACGACGGCCGACCTGGTCCGGCACATGGTCGGCCGGGCCGTGACTCTGTTCCCCAAGGTCGAGACGCCCATCGGCGACGTCCTGCTGGAGGTTGACGGGCTCGCCCGGGTCGGGGCATTCCGCGACGTCTCCTTCGCGGTCCGCTCGGGCGAGATCGTCGGGCTCGCCGGCCTGGTCGGGGCGGGCCGGACCGAGGTCGCGCGCGTCCTGTTCGGGATCGACCGTCGCGATGCGGGCGTGATCCGGCTGGGCGGCACACCCGTGGTGTTCGGCAGCCCGTCGGCGGCGATGTCGGCCGGGATCGCCTACGTCCCGGAGGACCGCCATCTCGACGGCCTCGTGCTCGATTTCACGATCGCCCAGAACGTGACCCTGCCGATCCTGCCCCGGCTGTTCCCACGGCTCCTCCTCCGTTCCGGGGTCGAGCGCGCCGTCGCGAGCGACCAGACCCGCGAGTTCCAGGTCCGGATGACCGGTGTCGAGCAGCTCGTCGGAGCGCTGTCCGGGGGCAACCAGCAGAAGGTCGTGCTCGCCAAGTGGCTGGCCTCGAAGCCGCGCGTCCTCATCCTCGACGAGCCCACGAGGGGCATCGATATCGGGGCCAAGGTCGAGGTCCACCGGATCGTCTCCGAGCTCGCCGCGTCGGGTCTCGGGATCATCCTGATCTCGAGCGACCTGCCCGAGGTCCTCGCGATGTCCGATCGGATCCTGGTGATGCACGAAGGCCGGATCACGGCCGAGATCCCGCGCGAACGAGCCACCGAGGAACGGGTCATGTACGCGGCGACCGGCAGCGCGGCCGGCGCCGGCGAGGACGTCCACGTGGCGCCGACAGGCTCGGGAGCGGACGGTGGCTGACGCCGGCCCGGGCGCGATCCTCGCAGCGGGGCCGACCTCGAGCGGCAGGCTGGCCACCCTGGCCCGCCAGCGGGAACTCGGTCTGCTCGTGATCCTCGTCGTCCTCGGGGCTGCCGTGTCGATCCGGGCGCCCCAGTTCCTGACCGTGGCGAACCTCAGCCAGGTGGCGGTCCTCGCGTCGGTCACGGCGGTCGCCGCGCTCGGCGAGGCGCTCGTGATCCTCACCCGCAACGTTGACCTGTCGGTCGAGGCGACAATCGGGATCGTGGCCTACGTCGTCGCGGTGACGCTCGAGCAGCACACGGTCGGCGTGCCAGTGGCGATCGCCCTCGGGATCGGGCTCGGGCTGCTCCTCGGGATCGTCAACGGTGTCCTCGTCGCGTTCCTCCGCGTGCCCTCGATCGTGGCGACCCTCGGCACCCTGAGCGTGTTCCGCGGCATCGACTACTTCATCGCCGGCAGCCACCAGGTCCCGCTCGCGAGCCTGCCCGACGGCTTCACGGACGCCGCCCGTTCCGACCTGTTCGGGATCCCGCTGTTCGTCCTGCTGACCGTCGGGCTCGTCGTGATCGGGACGGTGATCCTCCGCTCGACCCGCTTCGGGCGCCAGATCTACGCGGTCGGAAGCAACCCGGAGGCGGCCGCCGTCCTCGGCATTCCGTCGCGGCTGGTCGTCTTCAGCGTGTTCGCCCTGTGCGGCGCGCTTGCCGGGGTGGCGGGCGTGCTGTGGGTCATGGAGTTCGGCACGATCAATGGGACCGCGGCGACTGGCGCCGTGCTCGCGATCGTGGCCGCGGCGGTCGTCGGCGGGGTCAATATCTTCGGCGGTTCGGGCACGCTCGCGGGGGCCGCGCTCGGGGCCCTGTTCCTCGGCTTCGTGGCGAACGCCCTGCCGCTGATCGGCCTCAACCAGTTCTACCTTCAGGCGATCTACGGCGCGGTGATCCTCGCCGCGATCGCCACGGACGCGATCATCCTGCGCCGCCTCCAGCGCCACCGAACCCGGCAGTCGGGTCGATGACCATCACGGTCGCCGCACCCCTTGCCCGCCCGGCCTGGAGCCGCTGGCTCGCGCGCTGGGAGACGCTCCTCGTGGTGGCTCTGGCCGGGCTGATGGTCCTGGGCAACGCCCTCTCGCCGTTCTTCCTCACGACTGGCAACTTCGCCAACCTGATCGCGGCCCTCATGGAGGTCGCGATCATGGCCCTGCCGATGACGTTGATCGTCATTGCCGGCGAGATCGACCTGTCGGTCGAATCGTCGGCCGGGTTGGCCAGCGCGCTTCTCGGGTTCCTCTGGATGTCCCACGTGCCCCTGGCGGTGGCGATCCCGATCGTCCTCGCCGTCGGCGCCCTCGGCGGCCTGCTCAACGGGCTCCTGATCGCGCACGGAGGGCTGCCATCGCTCGTCGTGACCCTCGGGACCCTGGCGCTCTTCCGCGGGCTGGCCCTGATCGTGCTCGGTCCGACCGGCGTCAGCGACTTTCCTGCATCCTTCACCGAGATCGGGTTCGGGCACGTGCCGGGGACCCCGATCCCATGGCCGTTCGTCATCTTCCTGACACTCGCGCTCGTCCTCGGCGTGGTCCTCCACCGGACGTGGATCGGACGGCAGGTCTACGCGATCGGCAAGAACAGCAGCGCGGCCCGCTACTCGGGCGTGCGCGTGGCGCGGGTCAAGATCGGACTGTTCGTGCTGTCCGGCCTGATCGCCGCCCTGGCCGGAATCATCCTGACTGCCCGCCTCTCGACCGCCCGGGCCGATGCGGCCCAGGGGATGACCCTGACCGTCGTCACGGTCGTCCTGCTCGGCGGCGTGAACATCTTCGGCGGCTCCGGGTCGATCCCGGGTGTCGTCCTCGCGGTCATCGCGGTCGCGGTCATGCAGAACGCGCTCCGCCTGGCCAGCGTCACGGTCGAGGTCCAGAGCATCGCCCTCGGGCTGCTCCTCATCCTCTCGGTCGTGATCCCCAACTCCGCTCACCGGGCCAAGTCGGCCATCGATCGAGTCCGTGGAGGACGGCCCCCGCCGGCCGACTCGGTCAAACGTGGTGAGCAGAGGATCCCGACAGCCGAGGAGGAACCATCTTGAAGATCCGTTTCACGGGGCGACCGCTCGCCCTCGCCGGCAGCGCGTTGCTGCTCTTCTCCGCCTGCGGCGGAGGCGCCACGCCGACGCCGGCGGCCTCGACCGGCACGACACCCTCGACCGGGACTGCGCCGTCGACCGCTGCCGGCGGCTCGCCCGCTGCGGGTGCAATGACCGTCGGCTACCTGCCGAAGGACATCGTCAACCAGTACTTCGCGGCGGCCAAGACCGGCGTCGACAAGGCCGCCAGCGAGCTCGGTGGCACGGTCAAGCAGGTCGGGCCGAACCAGGCGAAGGCCGACCTCCAGATCCCGTTCATCAACGACCTGACGACCCAGAAGGTCAGCGCGATCATCATCTCGGCTGACGACAAGGACGCCGTCGCACCGGCCCTCAAGGCGGCGATGACGGCCGGCATCAAGGTCGTCGGCTTCGACTCGAGCCCGGCCGTGGGCGCCTACAACGTGTTCGTCAACCAGGTCGACTTCAGCGGCGTCGGCGTCAACCTCGCCGACTGGGCCTGCGAGCTCGCCCCGAGCTGCACGGGCGACATCGCGATCCTGTCGGCCGCCGCCACCGCGACCAATCAGAACGCCTGGATCGATTTGATGAAGACGACCCTGGCCGGCGACAAGTACAAGGGCCTCAAGCTCGTCGCGACCGTCTACGGTGACGACGACGCGACGAAGAGCACCCAGCAGGCGCAGGCGCTCCTGACCCAGTTCCCGAACCTCAAGGTCATCGTCGCCCCGACAACGGTCGGGATCCTGGCCGCGGCGCAGGTCGTGAGCCAGGCCGGCAAGTCGGCGACCGTCAAGGTCACCGGACTTGGCTTTCCGAACGACATGAAGAAGTTCGTCAAGGACGGCACCTCCCCGGTCTTCGGGCTGTGGAGCGTTCCCGACCTGGGCTACCTCTCGTACGTCGTCGCCCAGAAGCTCGTCTCCGGCGAGATCACGGGCAAGGAGGGCGAGACCTTCACGGTCCCGAGCCTCAACGGCGGCAAGCCATACACGATCGGAAAGGACAGCGTCGTCATCCTCGGGCCGGCATTCCGGTTCGACGCGACGAACGTCGACAACTTCAACTTCTAGCTCCTCGTCCGGCGACGAGGAACGAGCCCCGGAGGCTCCGTCTCCGGGGCTCGACCATTCGCGGAGGACCGCACATGGAACGGGTCGGCTTCACGATGCGGCTCCTGCCGGGCCGCAAAGCGGAATATCGACGCCGCCACGCGGCGGTCTGGCCGGAGATGCTGGACGCCCTGCGCGCGGCGGGGGCACGCGATTATTCGATCTTCATCCACGACGCCGATCTGTTCGCCTATCTCGAGGTCGACGACTTCGCGGCGTTCCGCGCGGCCATGGCGGCGACCGAGGTCAACGACCGCTGGCAGTCGGAGATGGCCGAGCTGATCGACCCGCTGACCGATCCCGCGACCGGGTTCCACCAGCGGCTGGAGGAGATCTTCCACCTCGATTGAACCAGGTGTTGGTTGCCCGTCGCCATCAAGATCGCCCGCGTGTTGCCACGGGCCTCGGCGCGGCGCATGATGGCGCGCATGGTCGAGTACGGCAACGGCGTTGGCCAGGCGACCGGGGTCGCGGGCGGCTCGGGTGGCGGCGGCGGGACGTCGATGGACGCCGGAGCGGCGTTCGGGCAGTTCGTGAACAACACGGTCCACACGATCTCGACGATGCCGCCGACGCAGCTCGCGCTGCTCGTCGTGATCGTGGTCATCGGCCTGGTGATCTTCAAGCGCGCGTTCTGAACAGCTGATCGGGTCCACCGGCCGATCTCGGCTCAGGCGTGGAACGCCTCGAGGGCCTCGCGCTCGACCTCGACCGCCCGTCGGTCCTTCGGGCCGAGCTCCTCGTACGGGACGACGACGATCCGGCCGTCGCGCAGGGACCAGGCGCCCGCTACGCGCCCGTCGACGAGGACCGTCCCGACCGAGAACGGGTTGCGGGTGTTGAAGACCTTGGCGCGATGCTCCTCTGGCAGAATCCCGGTCCGGCGCGCGTGGACCAGCAGGGCGGCTTCCCAATGCGGCAGGAACCGGACGGGCGCGGGCGTCGAAGGGTCCGGCAGCGGCGCGCCCGGCAGGTCAAGCAGCTCCCGCCCGGCCTCATCACGGTGGCGGACGAGCGTCAGGCGGTCGCCTCCTCGCTTCGCCTCGGTCACCGAGATCCCCGCCCACAGGCCGATGTCGCGCCACGGCGCCGGCCCGAACGCGCGCAGATAGGCGTGGACGAGATGGGCGAGACCCTCGTCCTCGGTCGTGTCGACGGGACCGACCCAGACTTCGGCCAGCGCGAGACGATCGGCCCGCCGGCGCGCCCAGGTCCCTGACGGCGGGACGCGGACGAGGTCGACCCACAGGCTGGCATTCCCGATGAACCCGGTCACCGGCCGGTCGAGCTCCTTGACGGTTCGCGGTCCGTCGGCGAGAGCCGCCCGGATCCGGGCGGCACCGGCCAGCAGGGACGCCTCGTCGGCGGCGTCCGGGCCGACCCGCAGCGCCCACGCCCGGCGTGCCCGGCGGATGCCCATTGCATAGCGCCAGAACTCAGCTCGCGACACCATGTGGATCGTCGTTCGGTGGAGCGTCGCCTGGATCACCGACCGATCCTCGAGCGCCGCCGTCAGGGCTTCCCTCCGGAAGCCGGCGAGCCGCGTCCACAGGCCGACATACCCGGACGGCGCGTACTGCGTCTGGAGGCCACCGACCTGCTCGATCGCCTCGGTGATGGTCACCGTCGATCTCTCGAGGAGAAGCTGCCGGGCGAGCAGCGCGCGGTTCAGGGCCCGGGTCGACAGGATGCGCTCGGTCATCCGACCATTGTGGCTTTGCCGACCGCCGGCGCGCTGCCGCGGTCGGCGGCGGGTCCGCCCGCGGGTCGGAGTCGCAAGGTGACTCGGTCGAACGCCCAGTACGCGTGGCACGCTCGAACCTCCGTCACCACCACGCTCAGTGACACCGGAACTGAGTCGGCTCGCGACTCATTTGAACGCGGGAGGGTCGTCGCCGTCGCCGTCGGTCGGTATCCTGCCGAGGTGATCGTCGTCCAGGTCGTCGTGTTCCTCATCGGGCTGTTCGGGGCCGTCCGGGTCGTCTTCAGCGCGATCCGGACGTTCGTCGTTCCCCGTGGCGACAACGACACCCTGTCGCGGTTTTCGTTCCGGATGATTCGCAAGGTCTTCGAGCTGTTCGCCGCACCGAGCCGACCGTACGAACAGCGCGACCGGGTGATGGCCTACTACGGACCGGTTGCCCTGGTCGCGCTCCCGGCGTTCTGGCTCGTCCTGCTGGCCGCGTCGTTCGCGGCGATGTTCTGGGCGATCGGGCTGCCCGCCGGCGATGCGTTCGTCGTCAGCGGCTCGTCGCTCCTGACTCTCGGCTTCGAACGGCCGGCCGTGCCCGGCGGCGACCTGCTCTCGTTCGCCGAGGCCGCGATCGGGCTGGCCCTGGTCGCCCTCCTGATCTCGTACCTGCCAACGATCTACGGCTCCTTTTCGCGCCGAGAGCTCCTCGTCAACCTCCTCGAGGTCCGGGCCGACTCGCCGCCGTCGCCGATCGTCATGATCACCCGGATGGACCGCCTGTCCGGACTGGCCGTCCTGCATGACCTGTGGGTTCGCTGGGAGCAGTGGTTCGCCGAGCTCGAGGAGACGCACACGTCGCTGCCGGTTCTCGTGTTCTACCGGTCGCAACAGAGCAACCATTCATGGGTCAACGCGTCGGGCGCGATGATGGATGCGGCGGCGCTCGTCCGGTCGTCGGTCGACCTCGAGCAGGACGTCCAGGCGGACCTGATGATCCGCGCCGGCTACCTCGCGCTCCGGCGGATCGCCGCGTACTTCGACATCGCCTTCGACCCGAACCCGGCGCCGACCGAGGCGACGAGCATCGAGCGCGCCCGATTCGACGAGGCGCTCGCGGTCCTCGCGGCGGCCGGAGTCCCGCTGGTCGCCGATCGGGATCAGGCGTGGGCCGATTTCAACGGCTGGCGAGTGAACTACGACGCGGTCCTGCGCGGCCTCGAGCGCCTGACGATGGCCCCGACGCCGTGGTGGGAACGACCGATGCTGTCGGCGTACGCGACGGACGAGCCGGTCGTTCACGACGGCGCGGCGACTGTCGTCATCTGACGTCGAAGGCGGGCGGCCGCGCGGACGCGCCGGCTGGCCCGGTCGGGTCAGGGTCGACGCGTCATCATCGATCCGCCGACCGGACGGCCGTTGTGGAGGACGAGGGCGATGGCCTCGACCCGACCGAGCAGTCCGATGTCGGCGATCGGATTCCCGTCGACGACGACGAGGTCGGCGACGAAGCCGGCGCGAGCAGAGCCGACGAGGGCCCCGATCCCGAGGGCCGTCGCACCGCCGCGGGTGGCCGCCGCCAGGGCCTCGCCGACGCTCATCCCGTGCTCGACGAGCCGGCCGAGCTCGCGCGCGACGCCGTCGGCGGTCACGCCGTCGGAGCCGACCGCGATCCTGACCCCGGCGGCGCGGGCGGCGTCAAGCGTCCGCTGAGCGTGGTCAAGGTTGGCGATCCCCTGCCGCTCGAGCTCGACGGTCCATGCCTCGCTCTCCGCAACGTGGTGGAGGAAGTCAAGGGTCGGAACGAGGACGATGCCCGCCTCGGCCATCCGGGCGAGGAGGTCAGGCCGTTCGTGGAGATGAAAGCCATGCTCGACGGTGTCGATGCCGGCGGTGATCGCGAGCTTCGTCCCGGCCAGGCCCTCGCAGTGGGCGGCCGTCCGGTACGTCTGGCGATGGGCCTCTTCGACGAACGCGGTCATCTCGGCCGCCGTCAGCTGGGCCGGGTCCGGGTTCTCGAGCTCGACCGAGCGGGCGCCGGTGCTCATCACCTTGACGAAGTCCGCGCCGGCCCGGATCTGCTCGCGGACCGCGCGGCGGATGTCGTCGGGCCCGTCCGCCTCACGGTACATGTCGGGGAAGAACCGCGCACCCGGCGCCGTGGCCGAGACAATCCTGCCGCTGAGCAGCATCCGCGGCGCGGGGAATGCGCCGTAGCGCACGGCCTGGCGAGCGTCGAGCAGGACGTCGCCATGGGCCCCGCCGTCACGGATCGTTGTGACGCCGAAGGCCAGCAGCTCGCGCAGGGTCCGCCCGACGAGGTGCGCCTCGACCCCCGGCCGGGTCGGCTCGGCGCCCTTGGCCGGATGGGGCCCGTGCCCGGCATCGTCGAGCATCGAGACGTGGATGTGGGCGTCGATCAGACCGGGCAGGACCGTCAAGCCCGCGATGTCGATGACCCACGCTTCGTCCGGAAGGCCGTCGTGCGGTCCCCCGACCCTCTCGATCGTGCCGTCCCGAACGACGATCGTGCACGACCGGTCGGCTGACGCACTGGACCCGGAACCTGCGGCCCCGGGATCGAGCAGCCGCCCGCCGACGAGCGCGATCACCCCCGGCTCGGGCGGGCTGTCGTTGAGGAAGGCGGGCAGGCGGTCGGTGTCCACTCGGGCCATCGTAGCGATCGGCGGGACCGAGATCCGGACCTAAGGAAGGGATACGCTCCCCGCGCGGCAAGTTCATATGGATGGCCGTGCCTGTCGTCGCCTCCTCGTTCGCGGTTCCTGACCTGGGCGGTGGGCGCCGGGTGTGGCGGCACCCGCCACACGCGCAGACGACCGCTCGTCAAGCAGCCGTGCGACGGACGTCGATCCAGGGCGTCGGACTCGTCGTTCGCGGGATCGCGCTGTTCCTCGCCGTGTTCACCCTACTCGGACTCATCGGGGAGCTCCGCGGCCGGGCCACCGACCTGAGCCTCTGGTTCGTGGACCTGCGCGACCTTCCGACGGCCGTTCGGGTCGCGATCATCGGCGGGTTCGGCGGGGCACTGGGGCTGTGGGTGCTGGCCGCGACTCCCGGCCCGCGTCGTCGCCGCGCAGCCAGCCTCGGCTGCATCCTCCTCGCCGGCTTCGCTGCCCGCGACGTGGTGCGCTCCGCAACGGCGATCGCGGGCGGCCACGTCCGGGCGACGGCACCCGTGCCCCTGTCCCTGGTGCTGGCGATCGTCCTCGCCGCCATGGCCGTCCGGGTCTGGCGCGATCGTGGCCAGACGCGGGCGCGGCCGTGGCCGACCCGATCGGCGGTCGTCGGGCTCGCCATGGCATTCGCCGTCGCCTTCCCGGTCGTCCAGATCGGCTTCTTCGGGACGACCGACTACCGACGGCCGGCAGACGCGGCCGTGGTCCTCGGGGCACGGGTCTACTCCAGCGGCTCCCCCTCGCCCCTGCTCGCAGACCGCATTGCGACCGGCGTGGCCCTGTACCGGACCGGCCTCGTGCCGTTGCTGGTGATGTCCGGCGGTGACGGGAGCGACGGATACAACGAGGCGGAGGTCATGCGCGCACAAGCGATCGCCGGCGGCGTCGATCCCGCCGCCATCCTCGTCGACTCGAGCGGGATCAACACCGATGCGACCGTGGACCACACGATGGGCCTCCTCGCAACGCGCCTGGGCTCAACCGCGGGTCTGCGCCTGATCGCCGTCAGCCAGCCCTACCACTTGCCGCGGATCCAGCTTGCGTTCTCTGGCGCGGGCATCGACGTCCTCACGGTCCCGGCCGACGATCCCGTCCCGATCAGCGAGATGCCCCTCCTGATCGGGCGCGAGATTCCCGCGTTCTGGCTGTACTTCCTGCGAGCATGTCTCGGCTGCTCGCGCGGGTTGCGCGGGTTGCGCGGATGACGGTCGGCGCTCGTCAGGCCGGCTCGTTGCACGCCGCGCAGCGACCGGCGATCGTCAGGTGGCCGACCTCGACCCGAAACCCGCGCCCGCGCTCGAGGTCGGCCACGAACGACGCAGTCTCGGCCGGATCGACCTCCCACGAACTGCCGCAGGCGATGCACTGCAGATGAGCGTGCTCCGCGACCGGCAGCACATGGAATTCCTCGCGACCATCGGCCGCGTGGCTGTGGTGGAGGTAGCCGAGCTCCTCGAGGACCGCCAGCGTCCGGTACACGGTCGATGGCGTCGTCTTCGGCTCGCGAGTCCGGCAGCGTTCGACGATCTCACTGCCGGTCACGTGGCCGCGGGCATCGCCGAGAACGTCGAGGATCAGCTTTCGCTGCGGCGTCCAGCGCAACCCACGCGACCGAAGCTCGGTCCGGATGTCCGACCACGGATGGCCGGCTGTCGGCGCGGCCCCAGGCAAACCCGGCGCAGCGCCGGTCGGGCGGAACTTGCTCATTCGAAGTCGTCCGCCGGGCGCTCGCGGGCGAGGACCGGGATCTGCTGGCTGACCCACGCCGGTCGGCGCCTGGTCAGCGACGTCGCCACCACGCAGACGACGAACACCGCGGCTTCGAGGAGCACGATCGTCGCGCCCGATGACACGTCGAGCCAGTAGCTGACGTACATCCCGACGATTCCCGCCAGGGCACCGACGATGGTCGAGATGCCGATCATCCGGCCGAACGAGTCCGTCAGGAGGCGGGCGGCGGTCGGAGGAATCACGAGCGTCGCCGCGATCAGCGTGACGCCGACGACGTTGATCGAGGCGACGATCGTCGCCGCCATCGCCAGGGCGAAGAGCGTGTCGACGACACGGACGTCGACCCCGTAGATCGGGGCGACCTCGGGGTCGAAGGTGACGAACAGGAGTCGCTTGTAGAAGAGGGCGATGAACGCCGCGACCCCCATCGTCACCACGCCGACGATGACCAGGTCGAGCGTCGTCACACCGAGGATGTTGCCGAACAGGGCGGCCTCGAAGTTGCGGGTGAAGCTGCGGGTCTTGCTGATCAGCGCCACCCCGATCGCGAAGCTCGCCGTCGTCACGATCCCGATCGCGGCATCGGCCCCGATCCGCCGGCGGCGCGCCGTCGCGTTGATGGCGAGGGCCGAGAGGAAGCCCCACAGCCCGGCCGCGACGTAGAAGTTGAGCGCCAGCACGTAGCCGACCACGGCCCCGCCGAAGACCGAGTGCGACAACCCGTGGCCGATATAGCTCATCCGGCGCAGGACGATGTAGACGCCGAGCATCCCGCACAGGGCGCCGACCAGGCCCGATGCCATCAGGCCCTCGCGGAAGAACTCGAACCCGAGCGGCTCGGTCAGGAAGCTCATGGGAGGTGCTCATGATCGGACCGGTCGGGGCCCGTCGCGCGGTCGCCCGAGCCCTCGCGGTCGTCGACCGGGCCGCCCCCGGAACCATGGCCGCGGTCCGAGCCGTGGTCGTGCGCGTCGTGCTCGTGATGGGCGTGCTCGATGTCGCCGTGGCGGTGCCGGAGAGCGTCCCGAAGGCGGTGGGGCGCGGCATCGGCGACGAGGACGAGCCCGTCCTGGCGCATCACCCGCAGATCGGCCCCGTAGGTCCGTCCGAGGATCGCCGGGGTGAAGATCTCGTCCGGATCGCCCTCGGAAACGATCGTGCCGTTCACGCACACGACCCACGGCAGGTGGGCCGCGACCGTGTTGAGCTCGTGGGTGGTCAGGACGATCGTGATCCCGTCGCCGTTGAGGTCGGCGAGCAGGTGCAGGATGTCGTCGCGGGTCTTGAGATCGACGCCGCTCGTCGGCTCATCGAGCAGGAGCAGGCCCGGCTCGGCGATCAGCGCGCGGGCCAGGAAGACGCGCTGCTGCTGGCCACCGGAAAGCTCCCGGATGTGCCGACCGGCCAGACCGCCGATCCCCAGTCGCTCGAGCAGGCCGTCGACCCGGCGTCGGTCGTCGGCGGTTGCCCACGCTCGCCACCGATGGTCCGCCCAGCGTCCCATCAGCACGACCTCGCGAACGGTCGCGGGGAAGTTCCAATCGACGGTCTCGAGCTGGGGGACCCAACCCACGCCGGCAGTCGCGCCCCGACCGACTGGCCGGCCGTCGACGGTCACCCGCCCCTCGACCCGCGGCACGACCCCGACGATCGCCCGCAGGAGCGTGGTCTTGCCGGCGCCGGACGGACCGACGATCCCGACGAACGCACCGCGCCGGATCTCGAGGTCAACGTCGCGCAGGACGGGCGGCCCGTCGTAGCCGCACGAGACGCGCTCGAACCGGACGAGGGTGTCTCCGGCAGGCGCGTTGCCCGCGGAGGCCCCGCGCGCGCCGCCGGCCGCCGCTGGCCGGTCGCCGGACGCGACGTTCATGGCTGCCACGTGTCGGTGACCACGAGGGGGTCGAAGATCGAGGCATCGCCGCCGAGCGCTCCGATCATCACCTGCATGTCGTTCTTGAGCATCGCGAGGTAGGTGTGATCCGCCTCCCCGGGCGCGCCGGGCGGCTCATCGTCCCGGAGCTGATCGACGAAGGTCGCGCCCGATTCGCGCGCGATCTGCTCGAGGACCGGGCTCGGGAACACCTCGGAGCCGAAGACCGCCGGCACCTTCTCGGTGCGGATCTGCTCGATCAGCCGGGCGACCTCCTGCGGGCTCGGGTCCGAGAAGTCGGACGCCTGCACGGCTCCGATCACGGTGAACCCGTACTCGCGCGCCCAGTACGCCCAGGAGTCGTGGTAGGTGAGCAGCTTCCGATCCGGGGCGGGGACGGAGGCGACGCCCGTCCGGATCAGCCCGTCGAGCTGGTCGAGGCGGACTTTGTACGCGTCGAAGTTCGCGTCGTACGCGGAGGCGTTGGCGGGGTCGGCCGCGTCGAACCAGCCCCGGATGAGGTCGCCGTAGCGGATCGCGTACTGGACGTCCATCCAGAGATGCGGGTTCGGGTCGCCGGCCGACTCCGGAAAGCTGAAGTCGAACAGCCAGTCCTTCGGGGCCAGCGCGGTGTCCCCGAGATCCTCGATGACGCCGCTGGCGCTCTTCGACGCCTCGGCAAGATCGAGCGTCGGCTGCTCCAGGTGCAGGCCGTTGACGATGATCAGGTCGGCGTTGGCCAGCGTCCGTGCGTCCGATGGCGCCGGCTCGAAAGTGTGCGAGTTCGTCGCGTCCGGAATGAGACCGCGGAGGCGGATCCGGTTGCCGCCGATGTTCCGGGCGATCGAGCTGATCGGAGCGACCGTGGTCGCGACATCGAGCTTGTCGGATCCGCCGGTCAGGGTGTCCTGCCAGCCCAGCGATGTCCCGCCGGCGGTCGCTGCGGACGCCCGCGACGACCCATTCGAGGCCGAGCAGCCGGTCACACCGACGAGCAGGGCGGCCACGATGACCGCGGCGAGCGTCCGGCGCGGGGGTGGCGGCGCAGCGTTCGGGGCGGACGGCATTCCGGCGGGATCCTCGGGTCTGGAAGCAAGCGCTGGGACGAACAGGTTATCGCAACGAGTTGTAACAAGCGCGCGTGTCGACCCTGGATACGAACCGCAACCGCCGACGGATCATCGGACGGGCACCGACTACCATCCGGACACGATGCGAACGATCCCCGAGCTCGAGCCCTTCGCGATCCGGGCCGCCCACCACGCGATCGATCCGGTCTTCCGCGACGGGCCCCAGTTCGTGCATGAAGGACTGTCGGCCCGTCTCGGCGTCCCGGTCATCGTCAAGATCGAGACGGTCAATCCGATCCGGTCCTTCAAGGGACGGGGCACATGGGTCGCCGTTCGAGCGCTCGCGGCGGCCGGATCGATCGGGCCGGCTGAGCCCGTGATCTGCGCGTCCGCCGGAAACTTCGGCCAGGGCGTTGCCTATGCCGCACGCGCGCTCCACATTCCGGCCGTCGTCTTCGCGTCGCGACGGGCCAACCGCGCCAAGGTCGCCCGGATGCGGGCCCTCGGGGCCGAGGTC
>JANMRJ010000121.1:0-2116 GCA_031370985.1 Acidimicrobiales bacterium | reverse complement strand
TCGAACTCATTGTCGTCATAGTCGATGTCAGTCAAGAGTCCGATAGCTTCAGGGCCGACCGGTACAACCTCGGTCTGACTCTTGTTCCGCTTGTTTGGATTGGGCTTTCGCCGAGCGTCTCCTTTTTCGCCTCCCTGGTCTCTCTTTCGACGCTCGTCGCCCTCTTGATGCTTACCTTTAGCCTCAATTGTTCGTCCGGCAGCTTGACCTCGATCTGACCCGAACTTGGCCAGCCCGAAGGCGGTCACCGAGGGTGGTATCGGTGACTGGGGCGCGGTTGACCAAGCCCCCAGGCTTCGATCAGTTGGTGCGCCTCGGTTGAGCCTTCTGGGCCGGCACTGTGCCCGAGGCGCTCTCAGCAGAGGGCGGTGCGGAGGCGGCCGAAGGCGGCGTCGAGCTGGTCCCGCCACGGCCACGTCTCGTCGATGCGCAGGTAGAGGTCACGGCCGCGCCGGGCGATGCGGGCGGCGACGTGGAGGAGCTGGTAGCGCAGCGTGGCCGGCTCGGCTTTGGCCATCGCCCCCTCCAGGCACAGCATCGCCGTCCACGCCAGCAGGTCGGCGGCCACCATGACCGCGGCCAGCCACGCCTCGTTGCGCACGAAGTCCTCGAACGGGAAGTTCCTGAGCCCGGACGCTTTGGCACAACGGATGCGGTCCTCCACCCGGGCATGTCGGCGCTGGCGCAGCTCCAAGGGCGGGGGCTCTCCCTCCGAGGAGGTGAGGAAGCAGGTGTGGCGGAAGCCTTCGGAGGTGTCGAACAGCGACAGCTGGGCCCCGGGGTGGGGCCGTTCCCGCCGGCAGATGAGCCGCACGCCGGTCGGCCAGGTCCCCAGGTCGGCCAGTCCCGTCAGCTCGGTGACCCATGCGCCGGGCCGCACCCGGCCGTCGGCCTCGACCGCCTGGTCCCAGTCCTCTTCCTGGACCAGCATCAGGGCGTCGCGCACCCGGCCGTCCACGTCGAAGCCAATAGAGAAGCCAATGTTGCGCTCGACCAACGCATCGACGAAGTCGTGGGTGGCGCCGGCGGAGTCGGCCCGCACCAGGATGGGATGGACCACGGCGTCGGGGTGGTCGCCCCGGCGGTGGCCGGCCCGCCACGCCGGCGGCAGCTGGGCCAGGGCGGCGTCGAGCATCTTCACATGGTCGGCCGCGTTGTTGGCCCCGGCGTTGCCGGGACGGAGCACCCCGGCCAGGAACTCGGCGGTCTCGTCGCACCACACGCCGAGGGGATGGAAGCCGAAGCCACGTTTGTAGGTCGGCTTGGCGTCCTGCTTTTCGGAATGGGCGTCGATGAGAGTGGCGTCGAAGTCGAGCGTCACGCTCGCCGGTGCGCCGCCGGCGGCCCAAACCCGCTCCCGGGCCGCGGCTCGGGCGATGTCGATGCCACGAAGTTCTCTCCCCGTGACTGCCTCCACCGCCCGCCACGCGGTGGGATGGGAGGCGACGGGGCCGAACAGCGCCTCCTGGTCGCGCAGCACCGCCAGCTTGGACAGGCAGTCGGCACCATCGGCGATGGCCACGGCCAGATGGGTGAGCACGACGCCGGGGTCGTGGGTGTGCCAGCGGATGCCGCAGTCGCCCATGGCCACCGACAGGGCGCCGGTCAGCCCCGAGCGGTCGGCCATCTCCGCCAGCAGGGCGGTGCCGGCGTGCGACACCAGCCCCTCACCGTCAGTGGTCACCTTCGCTTGGCGGACCGACTGAGTACGATGTACCTTCAAGGAGCCCTTCTTCCCTGGTCAATGCGTGCGTTGAGAACTCGCATTATCCCAGGTCGGGAGGGCTTTTACGCGGACATCCGGCCCCCCAGAACGGAGCCGGATGAACAATCGAGGCTAGGTGAGTCCGCAGAAAGTGCTGTTTTCGACCATGGCCTCGCCGGGGCTGCAAGATTCTCGGGTGTCCGGACTCAAAATCGGCGATCGAGGGGCCTTCTCGGGCCTTACAGGGCTCGGTTCTTCAGTGCATTTCATGCTAGCGACTTTCTGCTCGGTCACCTAGCCGGACTACTCGTCCCAGAGGCCCAACGGCGACCGGGTCCCGCAGGAGGAACGGCGACCGGGTCCCGCAGGAGGAACGACGACCGAGTCCCGCAGGAGGAACGACGACCGGGC
>JANMRJ010000109.1:0-15127 GCA_031370985.1 Acidimicrobiales bacterium | reverse complement strand
CCCCGGATCTTCCGCCAGACCTTGGAGCGCTGCGGTGTGGCGCCGGCGGAGGCGCTGTTCGTGGGCGACACCGTCTACGCCGATGTTGAGGGACCCATCGCCTACGGGATGGCGGCCCTCCACGTGTGGCGGGACGACATGCTCGGCGCTCCCGACCCCTTGCCGGCGGGCGCCATGCGCGCCCCCGACCTGCGGGCGCTGCTCGACCTGACTGCCTGACGCCTCGCAACAATATCCGTTGCGCCTCTGCTATCATCGACACCATGACACCGCCGGACCCCAAGCCTCCCACCAAGGCGACTGCGGCCCGGAAGGCGGCCACCGCCACGGCGGCCGCCCTGGCCCTGGCCGCCGGCACGAGTCCCGCAACTGCCCCGGAGTGGCACCCCGAGCTGCGGGCCCGGTTCGTCACCCAGGTCGCCGGCGGCACCCGGCGGGCGGCCGACCTGCTTGATGTGGCTCCCTCCCAGGCCAGCCGGTGGGCGTCGGGAGAGAGCGTGCCCGGGCCGGTGCAGGCCCGGATGCTGGTCGACATCGACCACGTCCTGGCCCATGCTCTCCTGGTCTGGGCCGACGCCCGCGTCGCCCGCGACTGGCTGACCACCCCCAACGCCCACCTCGACGGCTTCCGGCCGGTCGAGTGGATCCGGGCCCACGGCACGTCGGAGGTCGTCGACGCGCTGCGAGCGGAGGCGGCGGGCGCTTTCGCCTGAACGTGCTCGTCTACCGGGTCTTCCCGCACCTGCCCAGCGCCGGCCTCGGCCAGCCGGGGCACCCGCTCTACATCCATCCCGACCAGGGTTTCGGGCGCTGGGACAACGCTCTGCTCTACCGCTCGCTCTACGTGGCGGCCACGGCGAGCGGCGCCGTCGGCGAGGCATTCGCCCACCTCTCCACATGGTCAAAGGCGATGCTCCCCTTCCCGGCCATCCTTGGGGCGGAGCGCGCCCTGGCCGTCTATTCGCTCGACGAGGAGCGCCACCCCCTCCTCGACTTCGACGATCCCAGGTCGCTGCTCGACCGGAGCCTCCGACCGACCGACATCGTGCTCCGCAACCGGCCCCGCACCCAGCAGATCGCCCGGGACGCCTTCAAGGAAAGTGCGTGGAGCGGCCTGTCCTGGTGGTCGATGCACCGCCCCCAGTGGACGCTGCTCATGCTCTGGCGGGCCGACGGCATCGCCCTCGAGGCCGTCGAACCCCTCGTCGGCCACCCGGCGGTAGGCGACGCCGGCCGTCTCCTGGCCAGGCAGCTCCACTTCGATCTCCCCGGCTCCAGAGATCCGCACCGAGTGACCGCGTTCCCGCCCGGCCGCTGACCCCTTATCGCCCCGCCAGCCGGTCCACAACCGGCGCCATGGCCTCGAAGCACTCCCCACCCACGACGATGTAGGAGAAACCGAGTTCGTCGCGCCGGCGCTCCAGCTCGTCGGCGATCTCGCCGACGGTGCCGATGGCGAAGTTGGGCATGGCCAAGACCTGGCCGGCGTCGAGGCCGAACCCCGCCCCGAGCCCGCCGGCCACCGCCTCCCGGTCGTCGGTCACCATGGTCAGGTACGCGGTGTGCGACAGCTCGATGTCGTCGAACCGGTCGCCGGCCGCCGCCCGGATCCAGCCGACCTTCTCCGCGGTGGCGCCGGCGGTGGCCGTCACCCCGACCTGCGGGCCGATCGAGCCCGACCGGAGGTCGAAGTTGACGCTGACGATGTCCGCCTCCCGACCGGCCAGCGTCAGGATCCGGCGCCCGCCGCCCCCGACCAGGATGGGCGGCCGGGGCCGCTGAACGGGCGACGGCGTGCCGGGATGGCGGGTGACGGTGTAGTACCGGCCGGCGAAAGAGAACTTCCCGCCGGCCAGGAGCCCCTTCACGACGGCGATTGCCTCCTCCAGCCGGTCGATGCGCACGCCCGGCGGGTCGAGGGCGATGCCCGCCTGCTGGTAGTCGTTGGTCATCCACCCCGCGCCGATACCGAACTCGAACCGCCCGCCGGTGAGAACGTCGACCGTCGCCGCCTCCTTGGCGGTCACGAGCGGATGGCGATAGTCGTTGCCGAGCACCAGCGTGCCCACGCGCAGGGTGGTCGTGGCCGCGGCGGCGGCGACCAGCGCCGGCATCGGGGCCAGCTGGTCGTCGAAATGGTCGGGCATACAGAGGGTGGCGTAGCCGAGGCCTTCGAGCCTTCGAGCCTTCGCCGCCCACTCCCCTGCCGAGCCGGCATAGGAGCACTGGGCTCCGAATCTGAACTTCCGGTCGCTCGCCATGGGGCCGCGGGAACATTACAGGCGCATGAAGACACACCGAAGTCGGCCGGCGAGCGCTCCAACGGCCCACGCGCCGGTAAGCTCGCGATTGTGCGAACTCCCCGCACCGGCTCGGCACACCCCGCGTTCAGGGGACGTGTCCTTGGCCGGCGACATATGCCGCTGCTTTGCGCGCTCGTCGCCACGGTGCTGGTCTCCGGCGCCTGCTCGAAGTCGGAGTTCCGCTACGTCTCCAACTCGAAGATCAACACCTACCTGAAGGTCCCTACCGAGTGGCGGGTCTACAACCACGACGAGCTCGTCGGGGCCGAGATCAACGCGGCCCGCAACGCCAATCAGCCGCCGTCGCTCCTCGATGTCCTCCTCAACCGCCAGTACCAGTGGCGTATGGCCTTTGACGGCGACCCCCGCCCCTCTGTCGAGCACACGCTGGTCCTCGCCGAGGAGCCGGTCGTGGAGGTCAGCGTGCGGGCCCTGGGCACCGACGAGCGTGACCAGGTCAGCCTGGCCGCGCTGCGCAACGTCATCGTCAACTACGACGAGATGAAGGCCAAGGCGGCCGACGAGCAGGCCGGCCGCAGCGTCGGCATCGCCGGTAACTCCACCACCAGCTTCCGCCCCATCGACGAGCAGGAACTGAACCTCCCCGACGGCGTCCGCGGCGTCCGCCTTCGCTTCGTCCTGCGGCCAAACGCCGCCTCGCCGTTCTACGCCTTCGACCAGACAACCCTCGTCGACGCCAAGGCGCAGCGCCTCTACGTGCTGCTCATCCGCTCAGGCGAGGCCCAGTTCTTGCGCGACAACCAACTCTTCACACAGATCGCCAAGTCGTTCACCGTCAAACCGAAGGGCTGATCCATGCCTGACACCAGCATCGAACCGGCAGGGCTGGGGCCGCCCGGCCAGGGGCCGGCGTTCGCGTTCAAGAGCCGGGAGCGGCTCGAGGACCGGACGACCCGCAAGCCCATGAGCCTCTGGGACCGCGTCAAGCTGCTGGTCCTCCTGGTGGGCATGTTCTTCTTCTTCGTCATGGCCGAGACGGGTGACAACCCGATCCTGCCGTTCCGGGAGGCCTACGACCACCAGCTCCGTACCAAGTGGTGGGTGGCCGCGCTCGTCGGCATCGAGATCGTCCGCCAGGTCCACTACCTGATCTGCGAGCGCTCGGCGAGCTACCACCTGTTCTGGTCGCAGAAGGTCTTCGGCGGCCTCCACCGCCGCCAGACCCGGATGAACGACTGGAACCGTTACCGCTTGGGCCGGGCCCTGCGGTTCGTCCTCCTGCTGTTCATCGTCGCCATGGTGCTCGGGGCGACGCTGCACACCTCGCCCATCCAGGGCCTGGTGCAGCTGCCGAACACCATCTGGAAGGCCCTGCCGCTCATCTTCCAGCTGTTCTTCGCCGTGGCCTTCATCATCATCCAGTTCGGGGCCATGTTCTGGTTCCTGTCCCGGGGCGGCGTGGAGGTCTATTTCCCCGACGACATCAAGACCCGGTTCTCCGACGTGTGGGGCCAGGACTCGGTGCTGGAGAAGATCAAGGAGAACATCGTCTTCCTCGAGGACCCCGAGTCCATTGAGAAGAAGGGCGGCTACGTGCCCGGCGGCCTGCTCCTGTGGGGCCCTCCCGGCACCGGCAAGACCCTCATGGCCGAAGCGGTCGCCGGCGAGACGGGCAAGCCCTACGTCTTCGTCGACCCCGGCGCCTTCACCCAGATGTTCATGGGCGTTGGTATCCTCAAGGTGAAGTCGCTGTTCCGCAAGTTGCGCAAGCTGTCGGTGCGCTACGGCGGGGTCATCGTGTTCTTCGACGAGGCCGACTCGCTCGGCAGCCGTGGTGCGCTCACCCCTGGCGGCGTCTTCGGGAAGATGGGCGGCGCCCAGGCGAACGGGCCGTGGAGCGCCTCCGACCACTGCAACGGGCTCACCTACCTCGACCAGTCAGTGGCCAGCATGACGCTGCGCAACTGGATGGACGCCAGCGCCGGCCCCGACGTGGAACGTCGGCTGGTCAACCGCATGATGGGCATGGGCATGGGCGGCGGTGGCGGCGGCACGCTCCAGGCCCTGCTGGCCGAGATGTCGGGCCTCAAGAAGCCGAAGGGCTTCATGAACCGGGTCGTGCGCCGGGTGCTGGGCATGAAGCCCAAGCCCCCGCCCAAGTACCGCATGCTCATCATGATGGCCACCAACATGCCCCAGAGCCTCGACGAGGCCCTCCTGCGCCCCGGCCGCATCGACCGGATATACAAGGTGGGGTACCCGTCCAAGCCCGGTCGGGTACGCACCTATGAGGGCTACCTCTCGAAGGTCAGCCACCACCTCACCGCCTCCGACATCGACAAGCTCGCCACCATCACCCCCTACGCCACCGGCGCCACCATCAAGGACACGGTCAACGAGGCCCTGATCAACGCCATCCGCAGCGGTCGCGACTCGATCACCTGGAACGATGTGGTCAAGGCCAAGCAGCTCAAGGATCTCGGTCCCCCGGAGGATGTGGAGTACATCGAGAGGGAGCGTCACGCGGTCGCCGTCCACGAGGCGTGCCACGCCGTCGCCGCCTACCGGGTGCGGGCCCACATGACGATCGACATCGCCACGATTGAGAAGGGTGGCACCTACCTGGGCATGGTGGCGTCCATCCCGCCGGAGGACCAGTTCACCCGCTGGCGGTCCGAGTACGAGGCCGACATCATCGTCAGCCTGGCGTCACTGGTCGGCGAGCGCATGTTCTTCGACGGCGACAACTCCTCGGGCGTCTCCGGGGACCTGGAGACGGCCACCCAGATCGCCACCCTCATGGAGGGCTACTGGGGCATGGGCTCCACCATCGCCTCCCACGGCGTCACCCAGAAGGTCGGTATCGGCGGCGGCGGGAAGCCGGGCAAGGACGAGAAGGGCGACAAGAAGGACCTGCTCGAGGGCAGCCTGGGCTCGCGCATTGAGGACAAACTGGCCGAGCTCATGGAGCGCACCGAGCGGCTCCTGCTGGCCAACCGCCGGGCCATCCTGGCTGTGGCCCACGCCCTTGAGACCCACAAGACGGTCACCGGCGACGACATCCAGGCCATCATCGAGGGTCGCCCCGGCACCCTGATCGACGGCACGCCCTACGGCACTGTCGAGTTCGACCGCCTGGCCGAGGACTACCACCACCGTGTTGTGGCCGCCCACAAGGGTCATGGGAAGGTCGACATCCCCCTTCCCCTGCTCAACGGCCGCTACCGGGTAGCCCAGCCCCAGGGCGATGTCCTGGTCGAGGTGGAACTCACCGAAGCCGAGCTGGCCGGGCGGGCCTTCCGACGGCCCCCGCCGGCGCCGGAGAACGGGAACGGCACCAACAACGACACGCCGGCCAACGGAGGCGGCCCGGAGTAGTTTGGCGCAGCAGCGCTCTTCAGACGAAGTGGCGCGGGTCAAGACTTCGGGTCTTCGGACCCTTGACCGCTGGAACCGCCTTGTGCTTGTGTGAGGACTCGCCCGGCGGGTCTTCGCATTTTCTACCTGGGGGGTTCTCGATGAGGGCACAGACACCGCGCCGAATACTCGATCCACGTCATGTCAGGCTGATGGTCGCGGCGGCCAGCGTGACGCTCGCCTGCCTCGTGCCGGCGGCTGCCGTGTTCGCCACCGCAGTTCCGGGCGTCGGGGGCGCGTGGTTGCTCGACGAGGGTTCGGGACAGGTGGTCCGGGACCGCTCCGGGAACGGCAACCACGGCACGCTCGGGTCAAGTCCGTCCGTCGATGCCAACGACCCTTCGTGGGTGCCGGGTGCGATCGGCGGGACCAGCGCGCTGCGCTTCGGCGGCGACGACTTCGTGACCGTGCCCGACTCGCCCTCGCTCGAGTCGCAGCGCATTACTGTGGGCGCGGTCGTGCGGGCTAGCACCTCGCCAGGCAGCTACCGGTACGTCGCCTCGAAGGGGGCCCTCCTCTGCGAGACCGCGTCGTACGGGCTCTACACCGCCGCCAGCGGGGGTCTGGCCTTCTACGTCTCCAACGCTAGCTCGTTCACGGTCTCGCCCGATGCCGGCGTTCGCGTCTGGGATGGGCGTTGGCACCTCGTCGTGGGAACCTACGACGGCGCGACGGTGCGGCTCTACGTGGACGGCGCCGAGGTCGGATCCGGCTCGCCATCGACGGTGGTGACCGCGTACGGCCTTCCCGACGACGACCGCTTCTACATCGGTGATTACCGTGGGCCGTGCGGGAGTCCCCTCGGCTTCGTGGGCGACATCGACGCCGTGGGCGTACTGCAGGACGTGGTCCAGTGGCGCCCGTCCTGAGTCCACCCCGCGGCCCGGATCGCCCTCGCGATGCCGGTGGTTGCCTCGCAGCGCCCGAACACCTGGCTGGGGGCACATCCCACGCCGCTAGGCAGGCCAACACCCGGGTCGACACCCCATGCTCGTGGCGCGGGGGTCCCGCGCCACGATGGCGCTGACTTCCCGTTGGGTGCATTTGCTGGCGTGAAATCGGCGATTTCGGCCGAGCGGGGGGATGCAGCAGCCGCAGCCGGGCGTGGCGGCGGCTGCTGCCCTGGCTACGCCCGACCAAACTCCCCGGGGTAGTCGACCACCCACCCGCCCTTGTGCATTTCCGTCGCTCCGCGTCGACGCCCCCCGAAAAGTGGAACCCGCCCTGACCATCCCCCGATTTCCCATCACCTTTCCCGACGGCGATGTCGCACTGGGTGTCAGCGTGGGGCCGGCCACCGATGTGGCCGCCGCGCTGCGGGCGATGGGCCTCACGACCGGCGTCCCGACGATCGTGGCCGTGAGCGCCGGATCGAGACCGGCGCAGGTCGCCCGCCTCGGTCCGCTCCTGGAAAAGGTCGTCGTCGCCGTCGCCGAGGCGGTCGAGGCCACGGTCCTCGACGAGGGCCAGCCGGGCGGGCTAGCCGCCGCCCTCGGTGGGGCACGCCAGCGCAAGAACGCCGGCTTCCCGATGGTCGGGGTGGCCGCCGAGGGGGTCGACTCCTCCGACATCGAGCCGGCTCACACCCATCTCGTGTTCGTCCCGGGCAGCGGCGCCGGCGGGATGGCCCGGTGGGTGGCCGCCGTGGCCACCGCTCTGGCCGGCGGCAACCGCTCGGTCGCCCTCGCCGTCGCCGGCGGCGAGGGCGCCTGGGAGTCGGTGGCCGCCCACGTCCGTGCCAACCGGGTGATTCTGGCGATCGCCCGGACCGGGGGCGTGGCCGACCAGTTGGCCGCTGCGGTCGCCGGCCGCCCGGCCGACCGGCGGGCGCTGGCGCTGGCCGGTTCCGGCCAGATCCTCGCCGTCGACCCGGCCGACGGCGCCGCATCGGTGGCCGCCACGCTCCGCAACGCCCTCAGCCGGCCCAACGCCCTAAACCCCTGACCGGCCCGAGGCCGGTCCAACAGGCACTCGCTGGGGCGCGTCGCTCCCCCGAAGGGAGCGCGGACCTGTGACCGGCGCCGCACCACCGATTGCAGTGATGTAGTGGTGGCGTGCTGCGCATTTCCCTCGCTGGTCGAGTTGCGGTGGAGGCCGCCGGCGCGAGCCTCGACACCGGCGGCCTGGGCCGGCTGGGCCGGGCGGCGCTGGCCTACCTCGTCGCCGAGCGCCATCGCCCTGTCACGCGCCACGAGCTGGCCGAGGTGCTCTGGGGCGACGAGCTCCCCCGCTCCTGGGAGACGTCGCTCCGGGGCATCGCCCTCCGCCTCCGCGGCCTCCTCGGCGCCGCCGGGCTGGCGCCGGCCGAGGCGCTGACCAGCGCGTACGGATGCTGGCAGCTCCTGCTGCCCGAGGGCACCGAAGTCGACATCGACCAAGTGGCTGCCGACCTCACCGCGGCGGAGGAGGCGCTGGAGCGGCGGCGGCCCAGCGAGGCACGCACCCTCGCATCGGCAGCGGCCACCATCGCCGGCCGCGGGTTCTTCCCCGAGGGCACCGGCGCGTGGGTCGAGCGCCGGCAGGCCGAGCTGCGTGAGCTCCACCTGCGGGCGCTGGAGGTCACCTCCGACGCGGGAGCGGCCGGGGCCGACTGGGCGTCGGCCCTGCGCGCCGCCGAGGAAGCCGTGTCCGTGGAGCCGTTCCGGGAGTCCGCCCACCTGCGCCTGATGCAGGCCCACGCCGGCGCCGGCAACCGGGGCGAGGCGCTGCGGGCCTACGAGCGATGCCGGCGGGTCCTCGCCGAGGAGCTCGGCGTCAACCCGTCGCCGGCCACCGAGGCCGCCTACGTTGCGCTGCTGCGCGACGAACCGGTGACGGTGACGGTGCCGGTGCCGGCGGTCGAGAAGGCCGCCGCCGACAACCTGCCCCTCGCCCTGACCCGGCTCGTCGGCCGCGACACCGAGCTCGCCGCGGTCGAGAAGGCCCTCGCCGGCACTCGGCTGCTCACCCACACCGGCACCGGCGGCGTGGGCAAGACCCGGCTGGGCCTGGCCGCGGCCGCCGGCGTGGCCGGCCACCACACCGACGGCGCGTTCCTGGTCGAGCTGGCGCCTCTCGCCGACCCCGACCTGCTGGCCCAGCACGTGCTGGCCGCCGTCGGACTGCGGGAGGAGCCCGGGCAGACCCCCGCCGGCACGCTCACCGCCCACCTCCGGGGCCGCGATGTCCTGCTCGTGCTCGACAACTGCGAACACCTGGTCGGACCGGCGGCCACGCTGGCCGAGGGACTGCTCCGCTCCTGTCCCCGCCTGACCGTGCTGGCCACCAGCCGCGAGCCGCTCGGGGTCCCGGGCGAGACCACCTGGCGGGTGCCGTCGCTGTCGGCCGCGGGAGCGACCGAGCTGTTCACCGAGCGGGCCCAGGCCGTGCGGGCGGACTTCACCGTGTCCGACGACGCCGGGCCGGCACTGGCCCAGCTCTGCCGGCGCCTCGACAACATCCCCCTCGCCATTGAGCTGGCCGCGGCGCGCACCAGCGCCCTCTCGATCCAGGAGATCGCGGCGCGGCTCGACGACCGGTTCCGGCTGCTCTCCGGGGGCGCCCGCACCGCCGTGGCGCGCCAACAGACGCTGCGAGCCACGGTCGACTGGACCTACGACGCGCTGTCCGACATCGAGCGCCAAGTGTTCGACCGCCTCGCCGTGTTCGGGTCGACCTTCGACCTGGAAGCGGCCGAGGATGTCGTCGCCGGCGTCGGCGATGTCGCCGCGGCGGACGTGGTCGAGGCCCTCACCGGCCTGGTCAACAAGTCGCTGGTCCTGGCCGAGCGCCAGGCGGGCGGCGACCACACCCGCTACCGCCTGCTCGAGACCATGCGCCATTACGCCCGGGAACGGCTGACCGAGTCGGGACAGGCCGCGGCCGTGCGCTCCCGCCACCTGGCCCGCGCCGTCGCCATCGCGGGCGAAGCCGAGGCTGCCATGGACGGCCCCGAGCAGGCCATGGTGCTCGACCGTCTCGAAGCCGAACACGACGACCTCCGGGTTGCGCTGGCATGGGGCACCTCCGGCGGCGACCCCGAGCCCGCCCTCCGCCTGGCCACGTCGCTCGGCCGGTTCTGGGAAGTGCGGGGCCACCTCAGCGAAGGCCGAACCTGGCTGGAGGCCGCCCTCACCGCCGGCGGCGGCAGTGAGTCACCCGGCCTGCGCGCCGTCGCCCTCAACTGGGCCGCGGTGCTGGCCCAGCACCAGGGCGACTACAACGCGGCCCGCGGCCTCTACGAGCACAGCCTCGCCCTGCGCCGGCGGCTCGACGACCGGCGGGGCACGACCGCCGCCCTCGTCGGGCTCGGCAATCTCTCCGCCCTCCAGGGCCGGCTGGCCGGCGCCGCCGAGCTGTTCGGGGAGAGCCTGGCCATCGGGCGCGAGCTCGACGAGCCCCAGGTGGTGGCGGCGTCGCTCACCAACCTGGGCTGGGTGGCCCACGCCCGCGGCGACCTGGCCGGCGCCCGGGCCATGTACACAGAGGCGCTAGCGGTCCGCCGCCAGCTCGGCGACGGCCACGGCATGGCCATGGTAATGGCGAACCTCGGCGACCTCGCCCTCCAGCAGGGCGACCTCGGCACTTCTCACACCCTGCACACCGAGGGACTCGATCTGCGCCGGCGTCTCGGCGACCGCTCCGGCGTGGCCGACTCCCTCGCCGCCCGCGGCCGGGTCGCCCTGGCCCGGGGCGACCGGGCCACCGCCGCCGCTCTCCACGGCCAAGGCCTGGCCGAGCGCCGACGGGTGGGCGACCGGCCGGGCATGCCGGCGTCGCTGTCGGCGCTGGCCGAGCTGGCCCGCCTCGACGGCGACCCCGACACCGCCGGCGCCCTCCTCACCGAGGCGCTCGCCGTCGCCACCGAGCTCGACGACCGGCACTGCATGACCCTGGCCCTGCTCCACCTGGCCCATCTGGCCCGCGACCAGGGGGACCCGGGGGGCGCCGACGCCCTTTACCGCCAGGCCATGCCGACCACCGAGGACGGCAGCGACGAGGTCGCCCCGACGGCCAGCACTGCGACCTGGCTCGAAGGCGTCGGCGCCATCGCTGCGGCCGATGGCCGGCCCGAGCGCGCCGCCCGGCTGCTCGGCGCGGCCGACGCCCTCCGCCAGGCCATCGGCACGCCCCTCCCCGCCCACGAGGCCGCCGACCGCAACGACACGATCGCCGGCTGCAGCGCCGTCCTGGGCGAGGAGGCCTTCCGGGCCGCCTTCGCCGCCGGCGCCGCCCTCGCGTTGTCCGACGCAGTCCGCCTGGCGACCGGCTGAGCCGGCCGCGTCCGCCTGGCGACCGGCTGAGCCGACCGCGTCGGCCCTGCCCGACCCGAACTGGTGACACACAGTGCGATATTCGACACTTCGTGTCACCAGTTCGCAGGGGATCAGGGTCGCGACCGCCGGCCGGCGACAGCAACCACGATCATGGCCAGGCCCATCCCGATGGCCAGGCCGGCGCCGATGAGGACCGGCGACGGCACGCCCGAGTCGTCGGCCTTCGCCTCGCCGGTGACCAACTTCGGACCGTGCAGGTTGAGCGAGGCGAAGTAGGTGTCGTCCGACGACCCAACGCCGGTGCCGTTACGGCTGTCCTGCCAGGTGAAGTACACGGTGTCGTCGGCGGAGGTGATCCCCGTCGGGCCGTGGATGTCGGCGTTGCCCTGCCAGATGCCGAAGCGCCGGTCGATGATCCGGTCGGTGATCTTGATGTTCGGGGCGAACGTGCGTCCCTGGTCGAGCGAGTAGGTGTAGTACACGTCCTGGTGACCGACGTAGGTGACGCCGTTGACCACGGTGCCCGGCGGGATCGGGCTGTTGCGGGTGTCCATCCACACGATGTCGAGGCGGCCGTTGGGGGCGACGGACAGGTTGGGGTGCATGTGCTGCACGTTGACCTCAGCCGAGTCGTCGTTCACCACGACCCGGTCCTCCCACGTCTTGCCCGAGTCGTGCGACACCCGCAGGTAGACATCGCGGTCGTCGGCCGGGAGCACGGCCCGCGGGTTCGGGTTGCCGTACCAGAGGGCGTACAGGTTGTCCGACTTGGGGTCGGCCTTCAGGGCCCACTTGCGGTTGAAGGCAAAGCCGGCGTTGCCCTCCTCGATCTGCTTGGCCTCAGTCCACGTCTGGCCGTGGTCGACCGACGACCGGTAGAGAACAGTGCGGATGGGCGCCGGCGGTGCCGGTACGACCGGCTGGCCATCGGACCCGGGCGGGATGCGGCCCCGGCCGGCGAAGGTGACGTGGACGACGCCCTTGCCGTCAACCGCCGGCCGGCCTTCGTAGGACCCCTGCGGGTCACTTTCCCGGAGCGAGAAGGGCTTGGCGAACGTCCGGCCCCCGTCGGTCGACGCGGCGATGAGGGCCTTGTTCCCCGAACTCACCGGCTCGTCGTTGACATGCCACTGCATCCAGGACACGTAGACAAACTGCGGGTTGTTGGGGTCGACGGCCACCCACGGCCGGTAGTTCCGCTTCAGGCCCCGGTCGCCCTCCGGCGCCTCGGGGGCCTCGTAGACCTTCGCAGTCATGAACGTCAGGCCGTCGTCGGTGGACGTGGCGAGGAAGACGTGCACGGGTCGGTCGGGGTCGGGGAGCATGAAGTTCTTCGGGTCGCTGGCCTGGAAAGCCAGATAGAGCACGCCGTTCTTGTCATAGGTCAGAGAATGATCGATGTTCGAGTCGGGGTTGCCGCAGGCATCGGTCCACGGGTTGGTCATCGGGCTCCCGCCCGGCCCCCACGAACGGCCGTCGTCGGCCGAGCGGTAGACATCGACCGTCTTCTTCGAACGGGCGTCGCAGTCGGCAATGACCAACATCGCGTTCTTCGGGTTGCGGATGATCAACGGCGTGGCGTGACCCCGCGTCGGATCGGGGTTGGTGCTCACCTGCACCGCGGCGGTGACCGCCGGCGTGATCGGCTTCTCCTCGGCGGCAAGGCTCGCCGGCCCTCCCGACATGGCCACGATCAACGACGCGCCCAGCGCGGCGCGAATTCGTCCTGTACGACCCACGGTGATCTCCCCCCACGTTCGACCCCGCCGAATATGAACGGAAACGTAACCGAACAGCGGCTCACGCGCCTGGCTGCCAAGCTGGGACAATGACAGGCACGAGCAGCGGGCGTGCCGTGGTGGTCGGTGCCGGTCACAACGGCCTCGTGGCCGCCTGCTACCTGGCCAAGGCCGGCCGTGATGTCGTTGTGCTGGAGGCCTCCGACCGCCCCGGCGGCGGCTCGCGCACCGAGGAGACCGTGCCGGGCCACCGGTTCGACATGCACTCGGTGGCCCACAACATCATCAACATGACGGTGATCCCCCGCCAGCTCGACCTGGCCGGCGCCGGCCTCGTCTACCAGGAGATGGACCCGTTCTCGGTAGCGATATTCGCCGACGGCCGGCGGGTCCGGTTCCACCGCTCGATCGAGGCGACAGCCGACTCGATCGCCGAGCACAGCGCCGGCGAGGCCAAGGCGTACACCGACTTCATGGCCAAGGCCATCCCGGTCATCCGTACGGTCCTGCCGGCGGTCCAGGGCGAGATGCCTTTGCGCGACGTGCCCACTCGCCTCGCCGCCCTTGTCCAGGCCCTGCGCCACGGGCCGGCGGCCACCGTCGCCGATGCCCTTAGCCCGTATGAGTCCCTGCTGCGCCGGCGCCTGCCCAGCGACCTCACCCGCGCCCCCATCTCGGCCTTCGCGGCCCATGCCGGCGTGGGGCCGTCAATGCCGGGCGGCGCCCTCTACGCGTGGTGGCAGGCGGCGTACCACCTGTTCGGCCAGTGGCACGCCCAGGGCGGGGCCCAGGGGCTGACCGACGCCTTGGTCCACCGGCTTGAGGCACTCGGAGGCGAGCTTCGTTGCAACGCCGCGGTGGCGCGCATCGAGGCCGGCGCCGGCCGGGTAACCGCCCTCATCACCGAAGACGGGGAGCGCATCCCTGCCGGCGCGGTGATCACTGCCATGGACCCGAAGGTCGCCCTCCTCAACCTCCTCGACCCTCCCCTCGCCGGCCAGGACCGGGCCGACATCGCTGCGGCGCGCCGGGGCAACGTCGTCCAGGCGCTGTTGCACGTGGCCACCGACCGCCTGCCGCCCTACCCCAACGCCCGCGCCGGCGACTGGAACGGCCTCCAGAGCTTCGTCGACCGCCTGGATGACCTGACGACCGCGTGGGCCGCGGCCGAGGCCCGCCACCTCCCCGACACCCTCCCCCTCTACGCGTTCACCACCTCGGCGATCGACGACACCCTGGCCCCGCCCCGCCACCACACCGTTTACCTGGCGTGCCCGGCGGCGCCGTCGCGCATCCGGGGCGGGTGGCCGGCCCGGAGGGATGAGTTTGTGGAACGGTGCCTGGAGACCGTCGAGGACCGCGCCCCCGGCTTCCGGGCCAGCATTGTCGGCCTCGCCACCTACACCCCCGACGAGATGGAGCGCGGCGGGCGCTGGCCCGGCGCCCACCCGATGTACCTCGACCTGGCCCTCGACCAGCTCGGCCCCTTCCGCCCGACCCGCCGGCTCGGCCGCCACCGCACGCCAGTCGAGGGCCTCTACATCTCCGGCGCCGGCACCGGACCGACTGGCGGTATCGCCGGCACACCGGGGCGGGCCGCGGCACAGGCCCTGCTCGCCGACACGCCCCGCTGAACCGGGGACAATCGAAACGGCCTGAGCGCCGCGAATCGTCCCCGGTCCGGTGCGGCACAACTGAACCTGCCGGCGGCCGGCCATAGGCTCCCCGTATGAGCACCGACGACTTCGCAAAGCGCATTGCCGCCGCCTACGCCACCGACGGGCCATCCCTCGAACTGGGGCGGGCCATGAAGGGCGGCACCGTCCACCCCGACGCCATCGTCGGGGTCCCGGCGGCCATGTGCAACCGCCACGGGCTCATCGCCGGCGCCACCGGCACCGGCAAGACCAAGACGCTCCAACTCATGGCCGAGCAACTGTCGGCCATGGGTGTGCCCGTGTTCGCCGCCGACGTGAAGGGCGACCTCTCCGGGCTGTCGCGGCCGGGCGAGCCGAGCGACCGGGTCACAGGTCGGGCCGGCGACCTGGGGATCCAGTGGAGCCCGGCGGGCTTCCCCGTGACGTTCCTGTCGCTCGGCGGCATCGGCCCGGGCGTGCCCGTGCGGGCAACCGTTTCCGCCTTCGGCCCCCAGCTACTGGCCAAGGTCATGGACGCCAACGAGACGCAGGCGTCGTCGCTGTCCCTCGTCTTTCGCTACGCGGATGACAAGGGGCTTGCGCTGCTCGACCTGGCCGACCTGCGCGAGGTGCTGAAGTTCCTCGACAGCGACGAAGGCAAGGACGAGCTCAAGGCCATCGGTGGTCTGTCGACGGCGACCACCGGCGTGCTGCTGCGCAAGATCGTCGAGCTGGAGGACCAGGGCGCCGAGGCGTTCTTCGGGGAGCCCGAGCTGGAGGTGGCCGACCTCCTGCGCACCACGCCCGAAGGCATC
>JANMRJ010000091.1:0-2569 GCA_031370985.1 Acidimicrobiales bacterium | reverse complement strand
GCATCAGGCCGGCGAGCTGGCGTCCTCGGCCAGCTCGCCGGCGACGATCCGGCTCCTCTCACGCTGCTCCGTAATCCACCTCAGCTTGGACCGCCCGCCCCAGTGGACGTGAGGTCGACTAGGAAGCGTGTCTCCCCTGTCGAGTGCGTGTCGGTACCGCGTCATTCGAGCCGCTCTTGGCGGCGGCGTCGGGCCACCGACCGGCCCCGCACAGGGGCGGACGGAAGGACAACCGTACGCCGCTGGGGCGATGTCGGCGTCCTAGCTCAGGGGAAAGAGCGCCGCCCTGCTTCATTCGATCCCTGCCGCCACACTGAAGCAAGACAACAAAGCACCGAGAGGAGGTGTCCGCCATGCCCATCACCATCAACCCCAAGCTCGTCTCCTGGGCGAGCGACATCGAGCCCGACACCATTCGTCAGGCCGAGAAGACCGCCCGCCTGCCCATTGTCGAGGGCCACGTGGCGCTCATGCCCGACGCCCACGTGGGCATCGGCGCCACCGTCGGCTCGGTGATCCCCACCCTGGGTGCGGGTCATCCCCTCGGCGGTGGGCGTCGACATCGGCTGCGGCATGATCGCTGCCGAGCTGGACGTGACCGAAGACCAGCTGCCCGACAACCTCGAGCCGCTCCTCGGCCTGATCGAACGGGCGGTGCCCGCCGGCGTGGGCAAGGGCCACGACAAAGCCGGCAACGCTGCCGGTCGCTGGCTGTCGAACCACCGCCCGGCCACGTCCCTCTCTGCGGCGCAGGCCACCAAGGCGGCCAAGCAGCTCGGCACGCTCGGCTCGGGCAACCACTTCGTCGAGCTGTGCATCGACGAGCGCGGCCGGGTGTGGGTCGTCCTGCACTCCGGCAGCCGGGGCATCGGCAACCAGCTGGCCCAGATGCACATCGCCAAGGCCCGACGCCTGGCCAAGCACCTCGGCCTGGCGCTCGAGGACCCCGACCTGGCCTGGTTCGTCCAGGGCACGCCGGAGTTCGAGGCGTACGTGGCCGACATGCTGTGGGCGCAGGACTACGCCAAGGCCAACCGAAACTCGATGATGGACCGGGCTCTGGTCGAGGTGCTTCGCTTTATTGGAACCGGCAAGGAGACCCGGCGTATCAACTGCCACCATAACTTCACCCAGCAAGAGGTGCACCAGGGCCGGGAGCTGTGGGTCACCCGCAAGGGCGCCATCCGGGCCGATGTCGGCGACCTCGGCGTCATCCCGGGCTCCATGGGCACCCGCAGCTACATCGTGGAGGGCAAAGGCAACGAGGCCAGCTGGACATCGTGTAGCCACGGCGCCGGCCGGCGCTACAGCCGGACCAAGGCTCGCAAGCTGTTCACCAACGCCGACCTGGCCACGGCCATGGCCGGCAAGGTGTGGCTGGCGGACAGGGCCGGCGCCCTGCTCGACGAGATCCCGGCCGCCTACAAGGACATCGACCAGGTCATGGCCGACCAGGCCGACCTGGTCACCGTCCTGCACACACTGCACCAGGTCCTGAACTACAAGGGCACCTGAGCGCAGGTCGCTACTGGTCCCGCCCGGCGTGCCCGCCTCGGGCGGGACCCAAGGCCGGCGTCGGGCGCCGCCGTCCCGGGTCCGCCCGTCACCGGTCGAGGCCACCCGGGCTCCCGATCAGCCGGCCCAGGAGGAAGCGGTGCACGCCCTCGACCAGGAGGCGATCTCGGGTTGAGCGAGTTGCGCCCTCGGCCAGTTCCACGACCTCCTCGCCGCGGGCGACGACATCGAAGACCTCCCCTCAGCCGCATCTCGCGGGTGCCGACCGGTGCGAACTGGGCCAACATCCCGGTGCGCAGTGCCGCCTCAGTGAGCATGTCGATCAGCGGCACTGCTCCCCAGCGGGCTTGGACCGCCCTCTTGAGCCGGCGCAGGTTGGTCGGCTCGGGCTGTGCCTTCAGGGGGTGAGCTGGATGGCCCCGCTCTTGCGGTTGCCGATCTCCAGCCATTCCAGTCCGGGCAGCTCCTCGTTGAGGGCGGCCAGCTGGCCCCGCAGCTCCTCCCCCAGCCCGGCCACGAAGGCGCCGGCGTCGATGGGCTTGTGCAGCATCTCGTAGTGCTCGACGCGGTTGGCCTCGAAGTCGGCGGGCAGGTCCTCGTCGGGGTTTCGCCACTCATGGGCGCCGACCACCCAGATCTCCTTGCAGCGCAGACGATCGCGCAGCGCCTGGAGCATGCACGCCTCGTACACCGTGCGCACGATTCGCTTGCGGCCCCGGGAGTCGATCTCCACCAGGAGGTCCTCCCAGTCGGGCCGCACCACGCCGTCGAGGACCACGGCCTCCTCCGCCGGGTAGAACTGGGCGCTTTCGCCGGCGTGGCGAACGATGAGGTCCAGGGCCTCGATCACGGGCCGGGGGGCGGTGTTGCTGGACCGGAACTCCAGCACGCCCAAGAGCTTGATCAGGCCCCGGCGGTAGTGGTTGGTATAGGAGGACTTGAACACCCGGCGCTTGTTGCGCTGGTACTCGGTGCCGCTGGCCTTGTATTCGGCCACCAGGTCCCGCCAGGGTTGCGCGGTAGTCGTGGGCCTATAGGCCGAGGATGGTGAGGG
>JANMRJ010000065.1:0-3309 GCA_031370985.1 Acidimicrobiales bacterium | reverse complement strand
GCACCCGCCAGGATCGATCGCCTTCCTCCCGCTGCGACCACCATGCCTGGCAGTCGGCGAACTCCTCGAAGCGCATGGGCTTGGTCTTCGAGTACTTTTTCCGCCCCTCGGGCGGAGGCACGTCGTAATACCAGACCTCCTTTGTCCTTCCCGTCTTGTTGAAGAACAAGAGGTTCGATGGGATGGCCGTGTAGGGCTCGAAGACACCGTCGGGTAGGCGCACGACGGTGTGCAGGTTGCACTCGGTAAGAAGCTGCTGCTTGATCCGTGCTCCGACGCCGTCGCCAAATAAGACCCCGTTAGGCACCACGATGCCACATCGGCCGCCGTCCTTGAGCTGGCGGATGACGAGTTGGAGGAAGAGCCATGCCGTCTCCGCCGTCTGCTTGTCGGCCGGAAAGTTGGCCTGGATGCTCTTCTCCTCCTCGCCCCCGAAGGGAGGGTTGGTGAGAACCACGTCGACCCGCTCGCCCTTGCTGATCTGGGTGATCGGGCGGGCAAGGGCATTGGCGCGGGTGATGTTGGGCTGGCCCACGTCGTGCAGGACGAGGTTCATCATGCCTAGGAGGTAGGGCAATGGCTTCTTCTCGATGCCACGAAGGTTCGTGTGCAACGTGCGTCGTTGGTCCGCCGTCTGCACCTTGTCGGAAAGGTGCCCGAGAGCCTCAACGAGGAAACCGCCTGTTCCACACGCCGGGTCGAGGATGACCTCGCCCAGCCGAGGATCGACTTGTTGAACCATGAAGCGGATGACCGGTCGGGGTGTGTAGAACTCGCCCGAGTCGCCGGCGGCGTCGCGCATCTCCCGCAGCATCGACTCGTACAGATGGGCCATGGTGTGGATGTCGTCAGCCGAGGCGAAGTTGATCTCGTTGACCTTGTTGATGACGTCGCGTAGGAGGTAGCCGGAGAGCATCCGGTTGTTCGTTTCCTTGAACACCGCCGCCAGCACGTCACGCGGGTCGTGGCTGCTGGTCCCGACCAGCTCCCTCAAGTAGGGCAGCAGCTTGCCGTTGACCAGGTCGAGCAGAGCCTCGCCGGTAGGGCCGTTGGGGTCAGCCGCCCAGTCGCGCCACCGGAAGGGCGCTTCGATCGCAGGGCGGAAGTCCAGGTCGGTGATCTCGCGGTTCTCCTCCAAGCCGTCGAACGCCTTGAGGAACAAGAGCCACGCGAGCTGCGGAATCCGGTCGATGTCGCCGTTGAGGCCGGCGTCCTTGCGCATGGCGTCCCGCGCCGACTTGATAGTCGAGGCGAGCTTGGCCTGGGGCGAGGCCGACGGACCGGCCTTCGTGGATCGGGGCATGTCAGGACTCCTCAAGAGGGAACATCTCGGTCCAAAGCCGGCCGACTACGGCCTGTGCATCGCTGAAGGTCTGCGCTACGAGCTCGTAGTCCTCAGCCAGGCTCTCGTATCGCACTGGCCATGATTCTGGGAGCGGGCCGGGCGTGGCGGGGGGCTCAGCTCCGTCGCGCTCCGCCCACACCTGGCGAACTGCGAAGGCGACCGCCTCCGTCGTCAGGAGGTCGTGCTCGACGAGCAGGACAACGTCGACGAGGTCACGAACCCGGGAGTTCTCTCGGTCGCCGAACGTGCGGAGCATGGCATGGAGCTTCTCGGCAGCATGCCGGTTGACATCAACGATCTCGACACTTCTCGCCGGGATACCCGCGAAGTCGAGGGAATTCGGTAGGGCGATGCGGTCGGTGACGCCGAGCTCGTGAGCCCTGGGTGAGATGTCGAGTTGGATGCGCCCAAACTGCCTCCCAGCCAGGTTGGCGGTGACTCCGACCCGCCAGGTGGGGTGGCCGCCACCATCCACACCAAGAATCCGTGGCGTGGCGGTGACCACCTCGAACCCGTCGTCATCCAGTTCAACTGCGAACGCCTCGTCCAAATGGGCTTGGAGGTCGGCCGCGGTCTCGACCTCCTCTCGAAGCCCGAGATCGATGTCCTTGGTCACCCGGGCATCGTGTCGGAGGCGAACCTCCAGTGCCATCCCACCCTTGAGGACCCAGCGGCCCGGCTGGGCAGCCTCGAGGCGGGCCACGATGCGCTCGAACAGGACCCCCCTCCTGAGCCGATCGAGTCCGAGGCCGGTTTGTGCCGCCCGGTTGATGAGGCGTTGCTCCAGGGCAGCCCTGAGTGCGGCTGCCGAGTCGTAGGTCAAGGTGCTGCTCGCAGTGCGAGAGCCCGTTCGACGTAGAGCGCAGCCCGGACGTCTACCGACTCGGCCCGAGTCCGCAGGCTACGAATCGTGATCAGGCCGCGCTCGTCAGCCTCGGCGATGGTCCGACTCAGTTGCTCCTCGTCAGGAGCCAATGACGCGACGTCGATGATCGATCGAGTTGGGTTCGTCACCCGGAAGCCGGCGCGTTGAACGATGTCTTCGGGCGGGAGATCGGCGTGGTGCAGCTTTACTGCTCGGTCGCGCATCGTGAATCCCGGAGGAACGGTGAGGTCCACTCGGCGTGACTCGAACTCCCCGATGTCGTGCACGGCCAGGGCGGTCTCGTGGGACACGACGCCCCGGCCCTTCGACCACAGCGCCCAGCGGGCCAGGTCGTCGTGGATGTTGGGCACCCACTCGGCAAGGCGGAACAGCCCGCGGTCGATGCGCAGCCAGTTGCCGGCGCCAACGTGGTGCGCTTGTGCCTGGTACGAGTAGCCGATCGACCTCGCCTGAGCGGCGGTGAAGTAGCCGGCCTGCTCAGCAGCCTGGGCGAACAGCCGCCTACGAAGCTCTCGACGGTCGAGGGGCATCGCGCAATACTATATGGAAACTTGATGTTCAGCAGGCATCGGACGCTAGAACTCAAGTTATGGTTGAGTATCAGGCTACGTAGAGCAGTTCGGCCAGTCGCTCGACCGCCTCCCTCAGAGCGGCGTTGGACCCGAAACGCCCGGCGATGTCGACTGGAGAGCCCAACGACGACAGCGGCGGCACCTGGAGGACACCGGGATCGTCGAGCTGGCTGATGCCGTGCTCGGCGTACTTGTCGAGCAGCTGGGCAAGAACGTCACGCGCCGCCGGCTGGTGAGCCTCGAAGAAGTCCGAGTGCTCCTTGCGTACACGACGCGTACGGTCGAGCCTCGTTGCAAGCGGCTGATTCCAGGCCAGGTGCACGAGGATGTCGAGCGAGTCCGCGTCGCTCATCCCCGTGCGTGCGGGCAGTTCGGTGACGTCGATGCCGCGCTTGCTCAAGGCGTCCTCAACGTCGTGACGCCCGACGCGGCTGCGCCAGCGGCTGCGCAGTTCGCCCGGGTCGGGGAACAACGTCCGCACGGCATCCGCGACGTGGTCGCGGTAC
>JANMRJ010000050.1:0-1069 GCA_031370985.1 Acidimicrobiales bacterium | reverse complement strand
CAAGGGCCTCGCTGTGGCGCTCGGTCCCTACGGGACGGCCTCACGGCCGCCCTTGACCCCAGCTCGACGCGCCGGGGCAGCAATCAGGCCGCCGGTGAACGCGACGGCGACATCCCAGGCCGGGCGTGGCCCCAGCCGACGGGCGGCTGCCGCAGCCGCCCGGCCCACGGCTTCCAGCGAGTCAGCGAGCGCCGAGCCGGTCGGTTCGATCGGGCCAGCGACGGGGTCGAGGTCGTGGAGCCGACCGGTGGCGGCCACCCGTAGCTCCTCGGCCCGGTCCCTCAGCCGGCGCAGCCACCGGCGCACCGTGGACACAGGGCGGTCGAGGCGACGGGCGATCGTGCGGTGACCAGCGCCGGCGACCTTGGCCTGCCACGCCGAGCCCACGACCTCCGCGGTGTCGCGAAGCCGAGGCAGTGTCGAGGCTGGTTCCAGGACGTGGGTGCCGCCGCACGACGAGCACATCGCCCGACGCGGCCGCAGGCGCCGCACCCCGGCCAGGGTGCGCAGCTCGCGCTCGGAGGCGAAGCCCCAACGCGCAAGCCGTCCGCCACAGTCGGGACAGCCGATCCGCCCGGCGACCAGGTCTGCCTCTACCGCCTTGGGATCGTCCTTGACCAACAGCACGCCGCACCGCTCCTCGCATGTCTCAAGCCTCGCAGGCTGCTCCCGGTGAAGGAAGGGGCCAACTCGTGTTGGCATATTCCGGCACCCGGACCGTCTGCGCAAGGGCCAATCATGAGGCGCTGCTCACGATGAGTGTCGCCGAGACCCTCGCTCGTGCTCATCCAGAGTGGCGCCCAACACCAGCGGCCAGCAGCCATGCCCACGCCTTTGCCCACCTGCCCCGCAGTCGCTTGAACTTGTGCATGGCCCATCGAACGAGGTGCTCGTTGATGCGCCGTGCCAGGGAGTTCAACTCGGAGCGGTAGAACGCCCCGTAGTAGTTGATCCAGCCCCGCACCTGAGGATTGATCTCCTCGGCGAGAGAGGGCAGTGGTTTGGGACCCCTCCCTCGCAGAGTTGATCCCGGAGGGCCGGGGAGCCGGAGCTCCTTCCTCCATCTCTT
>JANMRJ010000036.1:0-1784 GCA_031370985.1 Acidimicrobiales bacterium | reverse complement strand
TCGCGGCGGCGAGCAGCGCCTCGAGGCCCTCGGGCGCGATCAGGCGGGCGAGCCTCGGGACGCCCACCGCGATCGACCGGCCGCGATCGACGCGGGTCAGGCGGTCGTCGCTGCGGCGACGGCCGCCGCGCGATCGGCGTGGACCGGGAAGAGCCCGAGCATCCCGCTTCGATCGAGAACCCGCTCGATCGATGGCGGCGGACCGGCGAGGATGAGGCCGGAACCGGGATCGGTCGATGCCGCGGTGCCGAGATCGTGGAGCGCCTGCCAGCCGTCCTCGGGCGAGGACGGCTCCTGGCCACGCAGGAGGAGGGCGATCGAATGGATCGCCACGAGTCCCGAGCTGCCCATGTAGGTCAGGCCCGACAGGTCGATCACGATCCGTCGAGCGCCGCCGTCGCGGGCGGCGCGGCCGGACTCGATGACCTGCTCGAAGTTCGAGCCGTCCAGCTCCCCGATCAGGCCGATGACTGCGACGTCAGGCGCCGGTCGGTCGGTCGTGATGTCCATCGGATCCCTCTCCCGTGCGCGTCCGGCGCCGCTTGCGGACCGTGACCTCGTTGCCGCCTGTCGGCAGGATACGGTGGTCGAAACCGTCCGTCAGCGCCCGGGCAAGATGAACGCCCATCCCACCCAGCCGGCGCCGCTCGAGCGGCAGGTCCAGCGGCGGCTCCGGGACGGCCGTGGGATCGAACGGCGGCGCGTCGTCGCGGATCCGGAACCCGATCTCGCCCGGTGTCTCGAAGAAGGTGATCTCGACCGTGCCGGGCCGTCCCGCATAGCCATGGCCGACGACGTTGCAGACGAGCTCGTCGACCGCCTGGACGAGGTCGGCCATCGTCTCCTCGTCGGCTCCGACCGCAGCGACGTTGACCCGGACGAAGGCCCGAACGCCGGCCAGCTCATCGACGCCGGCTGCGATCGTGATCGTCGGCTCTGCCGGGGACGTCGTCGGATCGGACATCAGCTCGAGGTCGGGTCGTGGTCGCAGGACGCTCGAGCCGGCTCAGCCCATCCGGGCGAATTCAGCCGGCGCTCGCTTGATGAACCGGCCATGGCCCTTGCGGCCGGTGAAGGCGCCGTCGCGGACGATCACGGTGCCGCGGCTCAGCACGATATCGGACCGGCCGCGGACCGACCGTCCCTCGTAGCACGAGTAGTCGACGTCCATGTGGTGGGTCGCCGCGCTGATCGTCCGGCTCGCGGCCGGGTCGTAGACGACGATGTCCGCGTCCGAGCCGACCGCGATCGTGCCCTTCTGCGGGAACATGCCGAACAGCTTCGCCGGCGCGGTCGAGACGATCTCGACCCAGCGCTCCTTCGAAATCCGGCCGCCGACGACGCCACCGTCGTGGAGCAGGTCGACCCGGTCCTCGACGGCGGGCAGGCCGTTCGGGATCTTCCGGAAGTCGCCCTGTCCGAGATCCTTCTGGCCCTCGAAGTCGAATGGGCAATGGTCGGTCGCGACCAGCTGGAGGTCGTCCTTGATGAGCCCGGTCCACAGCTCGGCCTGGTGGTCGGCCGTTCGGAGCGGGGGCGAGCACACGAACTTCGCCCCGTTGAACCCGCCCTTCATGTCGTCGAGCGACAGGAACAGGTACTGCGGGCACGTCTCGGCGAAGGCCTGCGTTCCGCGATCGCGTGCGCCGCGGACGGCGTCGAGCGCCTCACGAGCGGACAGGTGAACGATGTACACCGGGACGTGGGCCGCCTCGGCCAGGCGGATCACCCGGTTGGTGGCCTCGCCCTCGAAGATCGGGTAGCGGGCGACCCCGTGATAGTAG
>JANMRJ010000019.1:0-7210 GCA_031370985.1 Acidimicrobiales bacterium | reverse complement strand
TTGCTGCGTGACCTCGCGTCGGTGGCCGAGGTCGACCGTCACCAGGCGTGGGCCGACAGCCTCGCCGAGCTCCTCATCGAAGCCAAGAACGCCATCGACGCCGCCATCGCCGACGGCCACGACGGTCTCGACCGGGCCCAGATCCTCGTCGTGATTCTGTTGGCCGCCAACGTTTGCTACCTCCTCCGGCCTGTTGCTTCGTCCGCTGTGTGGACGAGCGATGTTGCCAGCGGTGCGGTCGGCGCCTCCCGCCAGGCATAGGCAGATGTCGTGCCGCGGGTGAACTGACAGCGGGCATGCGCAGCGCCGTGTCAGCACCCGTGCGCAGACTCGGTGTCAGCAGAGCGAAGTGCGGGCGGCTAGAGCCCGCGAGCGCATCGCTGCGCCGTCTACTCACCGGCCCACACCTCCTGGTCAGCATCGATCTCGCCCACCAGGGCTTGGAAGGTCGGCTCGGCCAGGTCGGCGGCCACCACCTCCGCCCAGTCCTCCCACTCGCCCTCTTCCGGCGCGTCGTGCTCACTCTGCCTGCCTCCGTAGGAGATCGTCGTAGTTGCGGCCAGCTGCACGAAGCGTTGGCGTCGGACCGGGCCCCGGAGGAACTCGTCACGGGCCCGTCCCGCCGGGACCGGACAGACAGGGTCCTCGCTGGGACCCTCCGTCGATTAGCCTTTGAGCTGATGGAAAGGGTGCACAAGGAACTTGGCGACGCGTCGTTCGACGAGTGGGTCGCGGAAATGGGTGGCGAAAGCGCGGTGGTCGCCCTGATCGACGACACCAAGCGGCGCGTTGCCGATGGAACCCTGCCGGGGTTCACCGATGCTGAGTCTCTCTCGGCGTATTGGAACCGGGGACGGCGCCAGTCCGCGTGAGCTGGCGCATCATCACCAGCCCTGCGGGCTGGTCTGAAGTTGAGAAGCTGACTGAGGGGGAGCGAGCGGCGGTGTCCCTTGACCTCATGGCTTGGGTTGACGATGGGCCACCGAGAGGTACTCGGCGAGGCGTTCTTGACGCCCAGCTGTTCGTCGACGACCTTCCATCAGGATTCACGGTGACCTACTTCGTGCACGAGGCCGACCGGTACGTAGCGATCGTGCGGGTCCGCAGGATCTAAGCGTCCGCTCACGAGCTGTGCGATGTGGCCCCGGCCTGTCATAGGCCGATCATGGCGTGGGGCAGGCGTTGTGGTTGTTCCCCGAACCCCCGCGACCACGGCGCGCCGCCCAACGCCGGGCGCGCACCCCTGGAAGCTCGGCTCGGCCAGGTCGGCGGCCGCCGCCTCCGTCCGGTCCTCCCACTCGCCCTCATCCGGTGTGCCTCCATAGGAGATCGCGGCAAACTGGCCGGGCCCGACGGTGGGGGGCCCGATCAGCTGGCCTTGGTGGCTGCCCAATTTCGTAGTGCGCGGAGACCAGCGGCTAGCTCGCCGGCATCTTGGGCGAGCGCGTAGGTGCTACCGTCCTGGGCAACACGTACTTGGGCACTACCGTCCGGGGCAATGGCCCGCCGTCCCCTGCTGCTGCTCGTCGGCCTCCTCGCCTGGGCCTCGACGGCATGCCAGGTGACACTGGCCGCCGGCATCGACATCGAGCGCGACGGGTCGGGCCGGGTCACCGCCGGCCTGGGCCTCGATGCCGAGGCGGTCAAGGAACTGGGCGACGTGGGCACCGCCCTGCGGGTCGACGACGTTCGCCGCGCCGGCTGGCAGGTCGACGGTCCGCGCCGGGAGGACGACGGCCTTCTCTGGGTGCGGGCGTGGAAGCCCTTTGCCGCGCCCGAGCAGGTGCCGGCGATCCTGGCCGAGCTCAACGGCCCCGACGGGCCGTTCCGCGACTTCCGGGTCGTGCGCACCAAGTCCCTGACCCGGAGCACGACGACGTTCACCGGCACTCTCGACCTTTCGCACGGCCTCGGTGGCCTGGCCGACCCGGCCCTTACGGCCGCGCTCGGCGACGTCAATCTCGGTCTCGACATCGCCGGCCTCCAGGCCCGCTTCGGCGAGTTGGCCAGCCGTTCGGTCCGGGTCCAGGTCACCGCCGGCCTCCCCGGCAAGGTGACAACCAACGCCCCCGGGCGGGACGGCGACCGTGTTCTGTGGGCGCCCGAGCTGGGTCAGACACTGCAGCTCGAGGCGTCGAGCGAGGCGTTCAAGATCGACCCCCGCATCCCGATCGCCGCCGGCGCCTCGTTGCTCGTCGCGGTGGTTGGCCTGGTCATCCTCGTCCGCCGGCGCCGGCGACCTGTCCCAGCCCGTCGCTAGCGTCCGTCCCGATGGCCAGGACACGATCGACCTACCGCTGCGCCGAGTGCGGCGCCGAGGGCCCGCAGTGGACGGGGCGGTGCGCCGGCTGCGGTGCCTGGAACACCATCGTCGAGGAGCGCACGACTCCTGCACAGACGGGCCGCAACGTGGCGACGCCGAGCCGGCCCCTGCCCATCGCCGATGTCGAGAGCGAGGGCTGGGAGCCCCGGCCGGTCGGCATCGGTGAGTTCGACCGGGTTCTTGGAGGTGGTCTGGTCGCCGGCTCAGTGACCCTGCTCGGCGGCGAGCCGGGCATCGGCAAGTCGACCATCCTCCTCCAGGCCCTTGCCGCCATGGCGAGACACGGCACGACCTGCCTGCTGGCCTGCGCCGAGGAGTCGGCCCAGCAGGTCCGCCTGCGGGCCGCCCGCCTGGGCGCCCTCGAGCCCAACCTGTGGCTGGTGGCCGAGACCGACCTGCCGGCGATCTTGGCCCACGCCGAGGTTCTCCGCCCCGACGTGCTGGTCGTCGACTCCATCCAGACCGTTTTCGACCCCGAGCTGGCCTCCGCCCCCGGCTCGGTGGCCCAGGTCAGGGAGTGCGCCCACCGCCTGGTCCGGGCCGCGAAGGTCGCCAACCGGGCTACCGTCCTCGTCGGCCACGTGACGAAGGACGGCGCCCTCGCCGGCCCCCGGGTGCTGGAGCACGTCGTCGACACCGTCCTGTCCTTCGAGGGTGAGCGCCACCACGCCCTGCGCCTTCTGCGGGCGGTCAAGCACCGCTTCGGCCCGACCAGCGAGCTGGGCCTGTTCGAGATGACCGACGACGGCCTGGTCGGCGTGCCCGACCCCGGCCGCCTGTTCCTGTCCGACCGCCAGGCCCACGCGCCGGGCTCGGTGGTGGTGCCGATGCTCGAAGGCCACCGGCCCCTGCTGGTGGAGCTCCAGGCGCTGGTAGCCAGGTCGCACCTGACGATGCCCCGCCGTTCGGCCCAGGGCCTCGACTCCGGTCGGCTGGCCATGATCTCCGCCGTGCTCGAGCAGCGGGTGGGGATCCTGCTCGCCGGGGCCGATGTCTATGCGCTGGCGGTCGGCGGCGTGAAGGTGATCGAGCCGGGTGCCGACTTGGCCGTGGCCCTCGCCCTGGTGTCCTCGGTCATCGACACCCCGTTGCCCGCCGACTTGGTGGCGTGCGGTGAGATCGGCCTGTGCGGCGAGCTGCGCCAGGTGGGCCAGACCGGCCGGCGGTTGTCCGAAGCGGCCCGGCTTGGGTTCCGCCGGGCGCTGGTGCCGACCTCTGCGCCCGAGCCACCAGCGGGGATTGATGTGTTGCGGGCGTCCACGCTCATTGAGGCGCTGGCCCTGGCTGGTCTGCGGCTGGGTCCGAAACCGGTAGGATTTCCGCGTGCCGTCCCGGCGTGATTACGCGATTACCGATGCGCTCACGCTGGTCGCCCCCGGGCAGCCGCTCCGTGAGGGCCTCGACCGGATCCTCCAGGCCAATATGGGTGGCCTTATCGTCGTGGGCGACGGTCCTGAGGTGCTGGCCATTTGCTCGGGTGGCTTCCTGCTCGACGCTGAGTTCAGCCCCCAGCGGCTCTCCGAGCTGGCCAAGATGGACGGCGCCATCATCCTGGCCCCCGATGCCAGCCGCATCGCCCGGGCCAACGTCCACCTCGTGCCCAACCCCAACGTGCCCACGTCGGAGACCGGCACCCGCCACCGCACCGCCGAACGGGTGGCCCGATCCATCAATGTCCCGGTCATCTCGGTGTCCGAGGACCTGTCGATCATCGCCGTCTACTACGGCTCCATCAAGCACCCCCTCGAGCTCACCGCCCGGTTGCTGAACCGGGCCAATCAGGCCCTCCAGACGCTGGAGCGGTACAAGAACCGCCTCGACGCGGTCGCCGGCACCCTCACCGCCCTGGAGGTCGAGAACCTCGTCACCGTGCGCGACGTTGTCACGGTGCTCCAGCGCACCGAGATGGTGCGCCGCATCGCCGAGGAGATTCACGGCTACATCATCGAGCTGGGCACCGACGGCCGGCTGATACGCCTCCAGCTCGAAGAGCTCATGGGCGGCGTCGAGGACGACCGTCGGCTGGTCATCCAGGACTACTCAGAGACCGGCGAGACCTGGAACCCGGGCGAGGCCATGGAGGCGCTCTCCCAGTTCAGCACCGAGGACATCCTCGACCTCCGGGCCGTCACCGCCATCCTCCACCTGCCGTCCGGCAGCACCGAGCTGGATTGCGCCCTGCAGCCCAAGGGCTACCGCCTACTGCACCGCATCCCCCGGCTGCCCGAACCGGTGATCGAGGCCATTGTCGCCCGCTTCGGCACCCTCGAGAAGATCCTCGACGCCGATGTCAAGCACCTTGATGACGTCGAGGGCGTGGGCACCTCACGGGCCCGCGCCATCAAGGAAAACCTCTCCCGCGTGGCCGAGGGTACCGGCTTCGATCGGTTCTGACCGTGGTCCCGCCGACGTGAAGGTCGGCGTGCCTCGGGCAAAGCGGCGACTACCCGACCGGCGCCAGCGTCTCAGGTCGTTCTTGATCACGGTCAAGGGGGAGCTCGTGCGTTTGGAGCCCGCCCCTGGCCAGCCGACGAGCAACTCCACCGCTTGGCACGTCTATGCCACCGCGCTGCACCGCGAGGCGGTGGCGGCCTTCGAGCGCCACGAGGACGAGACAGCCTGGGAACTGGCAACGGTCGCCAACCGGAGCCTGGTGCCCCTCATGCCGCTCATGGAGAGGCGGACGCGCGCCCTGGCGGCGCGCGTTGAAGCCGAGGCGAAGGTCACCGGCTGGCGGAAGGAAGCGATCGGCAGGCTTCTGGGGAACGACGACGACACGGACCTTGACCAGGCCTTCCTGATGGAGGCGATCCTGCACCTCGACACCGAGGCGGGGAACGAGTTCCGTAAGCAGTCCTTGCGCCGGCATGAGTTCCGATTGGTGGCGTTCTTGCTTGTGGTGGCTCTGGCCCTCGTACTGGTCGTCTCGGTCGGTTGGTCCGGCGCCGGCCTCGGGAGTGGCAAGCTCGTGGCGCTGGCCCTGCTCTTTGGCACCCTCGGAGGGTGTTTCTCCGCCATCGAGCGAACCACCGGGCGAGCTCTGGCGCGCGTCCCCAACGAGCGTGTGGCCGGGACAGTGACATCGGTGCAGCTCCTGGCCGGAGCCGCGGCCGGCCTGGTCGCCCTGGCCGCAGCCCAGGCGGGCAGCGACGGGGCCAAGCCGGGGACGATCCTCGTAGCCGCGTTCGCCGCCGGTTTCTCGGAGCGGTTCGTCAAGCAGTTCGGCGCGGGACGCGGCGACGGTGAGGAGCTCGACACGAAAGGCGCGGATCCCGAGCCACCCACGCCGAGGCCGGACCCAGGGAGGTGACCAGCCCCGCCCCGAGCGAGTACTTCCGGGCGGGCGCGGGCATGGTAGTGACCGACGGCGCCGGCAATGTGCTGGCCTTCGAGCGCAGCGATGGGCGGGGTCGCTGGCAGCTCCCCCAAGGTGGCATCGAGACCGGCGAGGCGCCGGTCGACGCCGCGTACCGGGAACTGCATGAGGAGACGGGGTTCGGTCGGGACGATGTCGAGCTGGTGGGGGAACTCTCGGAGTGGCTCCTCTACGAGCTCCCGAGCGAGCTCCGCTCGGCCAAGACCGGTAGGGGCCAGGCCCAGAAGTGGTTCATCTTCCGCTTGCGCGACCCGCATGTCGAGCCGACGCTCGGCGGGGGCCAGCGTTCGGCCCCGGAGTTCAAGGGGTGGAAGTGGATTGCCATCGCCGACCTAGTGGAGCAGGCGGTCGGGTTCCGTCAAGGTGTGTACGCCCGGCTTCGGGAGGCGCTGGCGGCACACCAGTAGCGTTTCTCACCTTGCAGCCTGGCAGAAGTCGCTCCGACCTGGCACTCTGGAGTAGGTCCGTTCCGTCTATCCGGGAGTTGTATGGCCTTCGATGTAGGTGACAAGGTCGTCTATCCCCACCACGGAGCGGCCGTCATTGAGCGGCGAGAGCGGCGGGATGCCTTTGGCACCGACCGTGAGTACCTCGTCCTTCGCTTGGCCTACGGCGACCTCACCCTCATGGTGCCGGCGGACAACACCGACGAGGTCGGGCTGCGCGAGGTCATCAATGACGAAGAGGTCGAGGAGGTGTTCGCCGTCCTCCGCAAGAAGGAGGCGCGCATGCCGACCAACTGGTCGCGCCGCTTCAAGAACCACGTGGAGAAGCTGAAGTCGGGCGACATTTACCAGGTGGCCGAAGTGGTCCGGAACCTGTCCATCCGGGAGAAGGACAAGGGCCTCTCCGCCGGCGAGAAGCGCATGCTCACCAAGGCCCGGCAGATCCTGGTGTCGGAGCTGACCTTCGCGCTGAGCGTCACTGAGGAAGAGGCCGAGAAGAAGCTCGACGAGGCCCTGCCGTAGAACGAAGCACAGCCGTAGAACGAAGCACAGCCGTAAACACCATCATCTGGGCCATCGTGGTGGCCGCGGGGAGTGGGGCGAGGTTCGGCGGGCAGAAGCAGTTCGAGGAGCTTGAGGGCCGGCGCGTGGTGGATTGGGCGCTCGATGCCAGCCGGTCCGTCGCCGACGGCGTGGTCCTTGTCGTACCGGTCGACCGTCTCGACGAGGTCGCCCCAGCGGCCGACCTCGTCGTCGCCGGCGGCGCCACCCGTTCGGGTTCTGTCCGCGCCGGGCTGGCCGCGGTGCCCGCCAACGCCGGCGTGGTGGTCGTGCACGACGCGGCCCGCCCGTTCGCCGGGCCGGCGCTGTTCCAGGCCGTGGTCGACGCCGTTCGGGCGGGTGCCGACGGGGCGGTGCCCGGCGTGGCGGTGACCGACACCATCAAGCAGGTCGCCGCCGGCGTGGTGGTGGCCACGCTCGACCGTGACAGCCTCGTTGCTGTCCAGACGCCCCAGGCCTTCGATGCCGGCGCCCTGCGCCGGGCCCACGCCAGCGGCGCCGAGG
>JANMRJ010000016.1:0-4911 GCA_031370985.1 Acidimicrobiales bacterium | reverse complement strand
CCCTCACCGACGCCTCCGGGGCGGTGGTGGCCACCTTCGCCTACGACGCCTACGGCAACGTCGCCTCCTCCACCGGGACCGCCACCACGGTCCTGGGCTTCGCCGGCGAGTACACCGACGCCGAGACCGGGTTCCAGTATCTGCGGGCCCGCTACTACGACCCGGCGACGGGGCAGTTCATGTCGCGCGACCCGCTGGTGGCGCTGACGGGGAGCGCGTACGGGTATGTGGACGGGAACCCGTTGAACGGGACTGATCCACTCGGATTGTTCAGCCTTCGGAAGTTCGCCGGAGATCACTGGCGTGGGATCGCGCAGGGTCTCGCGGTGGCCGCGCTCGTCGTGGCAGTTGTCGCCGTGCCCGTTGCGGTAGCGGCGTTTGTGGTCGCGGCCGACTCAGGCCTGGCCGCGGCCCTCCCGGTCCTTGGCGTGGCCACTGCGCTCGGGGTGGGGTCGTCCCTCCTGTCAACGGCCTCTACGGCCACCGTCTGTCGCTACGGCACCGAAAAGGCGTGCCATTGGTCAGCGGCGACCACATCGGCCGGGTGGGGAACGAACCTCTTCGGGCGACTCCTTCCGATCACGAGCGCACTCGCGAACGTTGTCACGGGCGTGGCGGGGCTGATGAACCCGAACTGGAACTTCTGCCCGTCGCAGGACCGCACGAGGAATCCAGACGGCAGCTACACCTCCGGGGGCGTCAGCCCGAACATGGACGCCGCAGGTGTGCCTCTCGATCCGAGGCTCGCACGATGAACGTCGGCCTCGTCCTCATCGCTCTCGGCGTTCTCCTCCTGTTCCTGCATTCGTTCGTGCTGACCCGGGTGGAGCAGGCCATCTCTCGCCGCCGCCCGGAAAGCCGCTTCGCCAGCGAGGTCTACGTCGCATGGAGGCAGCAACACCGGCGGGCAAGCCTCGTGGGCGCCGTCGTCGTCATCTTCCTCGGCGCTTTCTTCCTTCTCCTGGGCTGAGCAGTTTCGTCACACTCCGCCGCGACTCAGCCGATGCCCCCGGCCAGCGCCTTGACCCGGCTCTTGGTGATGAGGGCGTCGAAGACGTTGAGCAGTGAGGTGCGGTCCCCGTCGTCGAGCTCGCCGATGGCCACCAGGCGCTCGCCCAGGCCGTGGTCGGCGACGTGGAGGGGCCGGCGGGCCACGCCTTCGACGACGAGGTAGTCGAGGCTGACGTTGAGCACCTCGGCGATGCGCACCAGCACGTCGAGGGAGGGCGTGATGCGCCCGTTCTCATAGCGGCTGACCTGGCGAGCGTCGGTGGCCACCTTCTCGGCCAGCTCGCCCTGGGACCACCCCGCCTCCTTGCGCAGCTCCTTGATCCGTTCCCCGAGGGGCATGACGTGGCCTCCGTGGTCGTCACTCCACCCCCATTCTGAGCGGTCGACCTCCTCAGCGCGTGCCACGACCGGCCTTAGTCCTTGCCATGAAGTGCGTATCATGGCATAGGATGTTGCCACATGGTGACAATGAGGGATTTTTTCCCGGGGCCCCTCCGGTGAGCCGGCTCCCCGACGCCGAGATCGAGCGCATCAAGACCGAGGTGTCCCTGCGGCGCCTGGTCGAGGCCCGGGGCATCGAGCTGCGCCGCCACGGCGCCGATCTCCTCGGCCTGTGCCCGTTCCACGACGATCACGACCCGTCGCTGGTCATCTCACCGGCCAAGAACCTGTGGCACTGCATGGGGGCCTGCGGGGCGGGCGGGTCGGTCATCGACTGGGTCATGCGCACCGACGGCCTGAGCTTCCGCCACGCGGTGGAGGTGCTGCGCGACGGGCGGGCCGAGGTGGGCACCGGCGGGGCGCCCAAGCGGGGAAGTGCTCGCCGGCTGGCCCCGCCGGTGGAGGCGACCGCCGCCGACGCCGAGCTGCTGGGCCAGGTCGTGGCCTACTACCACGCCACCTTGACCGAGAGCCCCGACGCCCTGGCCTACCTGGCCCGGCGGCGCATCGACGACGCCGAGGCGCTCTCCCGCTTCCGCCTGGGCTATGCCAACCGCACCCTGGGCTACCGCCTGCCCGAGCGCAACCGCAAGGACGGGGCCGAGCTGCGCGGCCGCCTCATCGGCCTGGGCGTGCTGCGGGCCTCGGGCCATGAGCACTTCGCCGGCTCGGTCGTCGTCCCCGTGGCCGACGAGGCCGGCGTCGTCACCGAGCTCTACGGGCGCAAGCTGCGCGACGACCTGCGGGCCGGCACCCCGGCCCACCTCTACCTGCCCGGCCCCCACCGGGGCGTGTGGAACCCCCAGGCCGTGGCCGCCAGCGCCGAGGTGATCCTGTGCGAGTCGCTGCTCGACGCCCTCACCTTCTGGTGCGCCGGCTACCGCCACGTCACCGCGGCCTACGGCACCGAGGGCTTCACAGCGGAGCACGCCGCCGCTTTCGCCCACCACCGGGTGGCCCGGGTGCTCATCGCCTATGACCGAGACGCCGCCGGCGACCGGGCCGCGGCCGTCCTGGCCGGCCAGCTGATGGCGGGCGGCGTCGAGTGCTTCCGGGTGCTGTTCCCCCACGGCGCCGACGCCAACGACTTCGCCTGCGCGGCGGCCTCGCCGACGGAGGCGCTGGGGCGGGCCATCCGCGCCGCGGAGTGGATGGGGGCGGGCCGGCGCCCGCCGCTGGGCCGGGCCGAGCCCGCCACCCCGCCGCCGGTGGCCCCGCCGACGGTTGACCTACCGCCCGGCCCCCCGCCGGCCGACGTCCCCGCAACCCCGGCCCCCGGTCTTTCCTCTTTCGCCGCCTTGCCGCCGGCCGCCTTGCCGCCGGCCGCCCCGCTGGCCGCCGAGCCGTTGGCCGCCTCGCCCGCGGCCCCCGCCGCCCCCGACGCCGAGCTGGTGGGCGAGGAGCTGCGCCTGGGTGCTGGGCGAGCGGCGCTGGCGGGTGCGGGGGCTGGGGCGGATCACCACCCTCGACGCCCTGCGCCTCAACATCGCGGTGGCCCGCACCGGCGCCGGCGGGGACGACCGCTTCCACGTGGACACCTTCGACCTGTACTCGGCCCGGGCCCGGGCCATGTTCACCAAGGCCGCGGCCGACGAGTGCGGCCTGTCCGAGGACGTGGTGCGCTCCGACCTGGGCCGGGTGCTGCTGGCCGCCGAGGCCCACGCGGACGAGGCGGTGAGGGCCGCCCTGGCCCCGGCCGAGACGGCGGTGGCCATGAGCGCGACCGAGGAGGCGGCGGCCATGGCCCTGCTGCGCGACCCCGACCTCATCGGGCGCATCTGCGCCGATGTGGAGCGCACCGGGGTGGTGGGCGAGGCCACCAACGCCCTGGTCGCCTACCTGGTGGCGGTGTCGCGCAAGCTGGACTCGCCGTTGGCGGTGATCGTGCAGTCGACGTCGGCCGCGGGCAAGTCCGCCCTCATGGAGGCGGTGCTGGCCATGGTCCCGCCCGAGGACGCGGTGCGCTACTCGGCCATGACCGGCCAGTCCCTCTACTACATGGGCGAGGGCGACCTGGCCCACAAGGTGCTGGCCGTGGCCGAGGAGGAGGGGGCGGAGCGGGCCTCCTACGCCCTCAAGCTGCTGCAGTCCGAGGGCGAGCTGTCGATCGCCTCCACCGGCAAGGACCCCGCCACCGGGCGCCTGGTGACCCACGCCTACCGCGTCGCCGGGCCGGTGGCCATCATGCTCACCACCACCGCGGCGGAGGTCGACGAGGAGCTGGCCAACCGGGCCGTGGTGCTGGCCGTCGACGAGGACCGGGCCCAGACCCGGGCCATCCACGACCGCCAGCGGGCGGCCCAGACCCTGGAGGGCCTGCTGGCCGGCGCCGAGCGCGAACGCATCCTCAGGGTCCACCACGACGCCCAGCGCCTGCTGGCGCCGCTGGCCGTGGTCAACCCGTGGGCCCCCGGCTGGGCTTCACCGACGGCCGCACCCGGACCCGGCGCGACCACCCCAAGTACCTGACCCTCATACGGGCCATCGCCCTGCTCCACCAGCACCAGCGCCCCCGGCGCAGCGTCACCCACGCCGGGCGCACCATGGCCTACGTCGAGGCCACCCTGGGAGGACGTGGCCCTGGCCAACCGCCTGGCCCATGAGGTGCTGGGCCGCAGCCTCGACGAGCTCGCCCCCCAGGCCCGGCGCCTGCTCGGCCTGCTCGACGGCCTGGTCGGCGACCTGGCCGCCGCCCAGGGGGTGGCCCAGGCCGACGTGCGCTTCACCCGCCGCCAGGCCCGCGACCACGCCGGCTGGTCGGAGTTCCAGGTCCGCACCCACCTGGAGCGCCTCGTCGCCATGGAGTACGTGCTCGTGCACCGGGGCGGGCGAGGCCAGAGCTTCGTCTACGAGCTGCTCCACGACGGCGGCGGCGTCGACGGCCGCCCCCACCTGTCGGGCCTGGTCGACGTGACCACCCTCCGGGCCGTGGCTACGACGGACCGCTTCGAGGGGCCGGAGCCGCACTTCGAGGGCCCATCGAGCCCCCAACGAGGCCCGATCGAGGCCGGGTCGTGCCAGCCCGAAAACCCCGCCCCACCAGGGCCTTTGCCCGCCGGCGAGGCGGTGGCGCCCGAACGGGCGCGGTGGGCCTCCAACGGCTCGGGGTCACACGTACACGCCGGAGGGCGCTGATGGGACGCCGGCGGGTGCCGGCCCGCAACCCCCGCCTGGCCGTCGATGCGGTGGCCGGGCCCAGCGCCCTGGCCGAGGCGGCCAACGCCTACCTGGCCGCCATCGAGGCCAAGGGCTTCTCGCCCTACACCGTGGCCTACCGGGCCAAGACCCTGGCCTACCTGCTGGCCTGGCTGGGCGAGCGGGGGGTGGCGGCGCCGGCCGAGGTGACCAAGCCCATGTTGGAGCGCTACCAGCGCCACTTGTTCCACCACCGCAAGGCCGACGGCACGCCGCTGTCGTTCCGCACCCAGGTCACCTATCTGGTCCCGGTCAAGGGCCTGT